>DASRDP010000100.1 GCA_035652535.1 Chloroflexota bacterium | reverse complement strand
CACCTCCTTGTTCAGTCGCTCCAGCGGATTGTTCGACCAGATCTGCCGCCAGTGCTCCGGCGGGAAGGCCAGGTAGGCCAGCACCTCGTCCTCGGCATCGTCCAGCAGCTCCGCCAGGCGCGGGTACCGGCCGCGGAACCCGTCCGCCACGCGCCTCCACTGCTCTTTGGCACTCGCCGCATCCGGCTGGGCGAACACCGTCCGGATCGTCGCCGCCACCATCTGCGCCGCGCTCTTGGGCACCAGCGCCAACGCGTTCCTCACTGTCAGCGCCGATACGAATTCGGTTATGGAAGTCCCCAAACAATCTATTGGACTTGAGGTTATCAGAACGATAAAACCAACGCAGACAAGGCCTGAGCTGGTGGCCAGGCACGACCAAGGCCAAACTGCAGGAGGCATGCTGGTGTTCAAGAATAGCGAGGAAGAGGAACTCATCCGCGTCGGGCCCGGGACGCCCTCGGGTGAGGTCTTTCGCCGCTACTGGCTCCCGGTGGAGTGCTCGGCAAATCTCGGGAAGGATGGAGAAACCGCCGGTCCCTCCAACCCGCTCCGGGTGGAGATCCTTGGGGAGAACCTCGTGCTCTTCCGGGATGCGACGGGTCGGCCCGGCCTCTTGGGTGAGCACTGCAGCCACCGCGGCACCTCGCTCTCGTATGGCCGGGTCGAGGAGCGCGGCCTCCGATGCCTGTACCATGGTTGGCTCTACGACCATGACGGCAACTGCCTCGAAACTCCCGCTGAGCCCCCGAAGAGCATGTTCAAGCACACGGTGAAGCAGCTTTCCTACCCGTGCGTCGAGGTGGGGGGACTCATCTTCACGTACATGGGCCCACCGGACAGACAGCCGCTCTTCCCTCGGTATCACCAACTCTTCCGTGAAGATGGTGTCCGCGTGACGGGGAATGGTGGCTACGTCGAGCAGTGCAACGTCTTCCAGGCGATGCACGACAACAACCTCGACCACTGGCACAACGAGATCGCTCACAGCTGGTTCCGTGGTAAGGAACCGTTCAAGCGTCTCTACTATAGCGAGGACGGCGAGCTGGTCACACCGATCCGCTGGGAGCGCACCCCGTGGGGCGTTCGCTACGTGGCGATCCGGGCCACGCCGGAGCCGGGCAAGTGGGAATACCACGAGAACAACACCGTGTTCCCTACCCAGCGCTGCAATTTCGAAGGGGCCCGTTCCATGAAGTGGGCGGTTCCTGTCAACGATTATCAGACGCGATGGTTCACGGTCGATTTCTTCCCGTACGACGAAAATGGGAACGCGCCGGATGAGGCAAAGCGCCTCCAGGAGGCCAAATTTCATATTGGGCACGCGGAGAACCTCCCCTCTGACTGGGCGAGGCAGGTCGGCGGTTGGTGGAACCTGAAACATCCTTGGCGTCAGGGCAACGTATGGGAGGACGAAGTCGCCCAGCAGACGCAGGGCCCCGCCTCGCGGAATTATCTGCCCGATTGGGAGAGCTGGCGCCTGGCGACTTCCGATCGGGGCCTCGTGATCACCCGCGAGTTGTGGCGCGAGCAGATCGAGCGCGTGCGCCAGGGCCTCGATCCCATCGGCGTCATTCGGGATCCGCAGCAAGATCGCCTGATCCGCATCCCGTCGGACAGCATCTACGGGCTCGATTGGGACGACGCGATGCGACTTTACGAGATGAGTCCCATGGAGCGGATGCGCTACCTGGCCGAAACCGAGGAAAGAGACTACGCCTACCTCGAATTGGCCGACGTGACTGGCTGAGCCGTTCAGTGCGAAATATATGGCTTCCTGTGAACATCACCCTCGGTGTCACGGAACAGTCGCTCCACGAGGGCCGGCTGCGACTCGCCGTGGCAGTATTCATGGCAGCCCTGCTCCCTGTGATCGGCTGTGCATCCGGACCGCCAGGTAGTAGCGCAGCCGGCGGTCCGTCGGAACCGACGTCCCCGGGCACCGGCCTCAAGGTGCTCACCATCGCGACCACCCGGGAACCACCATTCATCGTCGGGTTCACCGGTGGCGGGACCACGGGCGGCTCGGGCGAAATCAAGAACATGCTGCACAACACCCTGTCGGTGCTCGCCGAGGATGGCACCTACCGCGCGCAGCTCGCCTCGGAGGACATCTCCGTAGACAACGGGACGTGGCGGCTGAATCCAGACGGCACCATGGACCTCGTGTGGAAGCTCCGCCCCAACATTGCTTGGCACGATGGGGCGCCATTCACGAGCGACGACATGCTGTTCACGTTCCAAGTGATGAAGGACAAGGACCTTCCTACGCCGGCGGCAGGGATCCTCGCCCTCATGGATTCGGCCTCCGCGCCCGATGCGCAGACCTTCATCGTCCACTGGAGCCAGCCATACGCCCTCGCCAACGGCGCCGAAGGGCTCGATCCGCTTCCCAAGCACCTGCTGGCCCCGCTCTACGAGGGAGGAGACCGGGATGCGTTCGTGAACTCGCCCTACCTCACCACGGACTGGGTGGGGCTCGGACCGTACAAGATGGATCGCTGGGTGCAGGGCTCCGAGCTGGACCTGGCGCGGTTCGACGCCTACTACCTCGGTCGTCCAGGAGTGGACCGGGTGATCGTCCGGTTCATCGGCGATCCGAACTCGATGGTCGCTGCCATTCTCGCGGGCGCGGTCGATGTGGTGTACCCACCTGGGGTTGACTTCGACAACGCGCTGAACGTCAAAGATCAGTGGCAGGGCACGGGCAATGTGGTGCGGTTCGATTCGGTGGACGCCAATGGGCGGCTGCGTATTCTCGAAAATCAGTTTCGCCCGGAGCTGATGCAGCCGCGCGAGGCGCTGTCGAACTCGGCTGTGCGACAGGCGCTCTACCGCGCAATCGATCGGGCTACGATGATCGAGGTCATCACCCATGGCTTGACGCCGGTTGCCGATAGCTGGATCCAGCCAACAGACGCGCGGCGCAAGGCCCTGGAAAGCGACATTCCACAGTACCCGTATGATCCAGCTCGGGCGCAGCAGCAGCTGGCCGAGGCCGGCTGGCGGGCTGGGGCTGATGGCATCCTTGTGAGCACCGCGACTGGTGAGCGGTTTCAGGTGCAGCTTCGCGCATCACAGGTCGGCGGCTCCCAGGTGGGCAAGGAGCGCGAGCTGACCGTGGTGGCCGATAGCTGGAAGCGTATCGGCGTCGACTCGACGCTCAACCTGCAAGCGATCGGCGCGACCGGGGACCGCGGGTACGAGGCGGTCCAACCCGGTGTCGCCGATGTGGGCAATATGGCGCCGATCACGAACCTGTTCCGCCGACTGAATGGGCGGTTCATCGCCGCCGAGAGCAACCGCTGGACCGGGTATGACCTCACCGGTTACACCGACCCGCTCACCACGAGCCTTCTCGACAGTTATCTGGTGGCGATCGATCCGGCGGAGCGCCTCGCCCTCGACCGGCAACTCCTCCAGAAGGTGATGGGCGACGTGGTCGTGATGCCCCTGTACTGGGAGGTCGTCCCGACCCTGATCACAAACGGTGTCGATGCATCCGTCGCGAATCCGCTGCACATCCAGGAGTTCTACAAGTGGACGAAGCGGTGAGCGCTCCGGTCCTCAGAGTCGGCGTGGTGGGTCTTGGGCGGGCGACACTATCGTTTCTACCTGCCCTCGTCCGCCACCCCGGGGTCGTGATCACCGCCGGGGCGGACCCACGCCCTGAGGCACGCGCGGCCTGGGCGCGGGATTTCGAGGCGGAGACCTACGAGACGGCAGAGCAGCTCTGCGCCAGCCCGAACGTCGACGCCGTCTATATCGCAACCCCGCACCAGTTCCATGCGGCCAACGTGATCACTGCTGCTGCAGCCGGGAAGCACGCGATCTGCGAGAAACCGATGGCGCTGACCCTGGAAGATTGCGATGCCATGATTGCCGCCGTCGAGCGCGCTGGCACGAGGCTGGTGATCGGCCACAGCCAGTCCTTCTCGCCCCCGATCTACGCTATTCGAGAGATGGTGCGCAGTGGCGAGTATGGTCGGCTGGGGATGATGCTCTACCTGACGCATAAGGGGCTGCTCTATACCCCGCGACGGCCGGAGGAGCTCGATCCGGCGCTGGGTGGCGGGGTGGTGTTCAATCAAGCGCCTCACCAGGTCGATTCCGTGCGGTGGATCGGTGGCGGTCTGGTGCGCAGCGTTCGCGCTCAGCTTGGCGTCTGGGATCCCCATCGGCCGGTGGACGGGGCCTACGCGGCCTTTCTCGAATTCGAGGATGGGGCAACGGCCCAGCTCGTGTTCAGTGCCTACGGACGGTTCGATTCCGGCGAGTTCCACTTCTGGATCGGCGAAGGCGGGGAGCGTCGCGAGCGCCAACGGTGGGGCAATGCTCGGAAGGAATTGGAGCAGTTGAGCCGAGAGGAGGAAGCGGAGCTGAAAGCGCAGCTCGCGTACGGCGGGGGGCGCCAGCCGAAGGTGCGGCTCGATGACCAAGAGGGACGCTTTCAGTCGATGTTCGGTGCGCTTCTGGTGAGCTGCGAGCGGGCAGACCTCCGCCCCTCTCCGAAGGGCGTACTGATCTACGACGATGATGGTCGACGGGAGATCGAGCTTCCTATCCTGGCCGCGGTCAAGACTAGAGTGGTCGATGAGTTGTTCGATGCCGCGGTGAACGGCGCCCCGGTCCGCCATGACGGGCGCTGGGGCAAGGCCACACTCGAGGTGCTCCTCGCTTTGCACCAATCGAGCCGCGAGCGGCGTGAGATCGTCTTGGATCACCAGGTTCCAACGCCTGATGAGTCGTAGCGACACGAACGGAGGAGATCATGCTGACCAAAGAGGAAAATGAGCTGCTGACGCGCGTGGGGCCCGGAACGCCGATGGGGCAGGTCATGCGGCAGTATTGGCTTCCAGCATTGCTCTCATCCGAGCTTCCAGAGCCAGACTGTGCGCCGCTCCGCATGCGCCTTCTCGGCGAGGATTTGATCGCCTTCCGCGATAGCAGCGGGCGGGTGGGTATGCTGGCAGCCAACTGCCCCCATCGAGGCGCCTCCCTCTTTTTCGGTCGCAACGAGGAGTCGGGCCTCCGCTGTGTCTATCACGGCTGGAAGTTCGACGTCTCCGGGGCGTGTGTCGATATGCCGAATGAGCCGGTCGAGTCGAGCTTCAAGCACAAGGTCAAGGCCGTGGCTTACCCATGCGTCGAGCGCGCCGGAGTCGTGTTTGTCTACATGGGTCCGCGCGAGGTCCCGCCACCCCTACCGGAGTTGGAGTGGATGTCCGTCCCCGAGAGCCACCGGATCGTGGCGAAGCGGGTGCAGTTCACGAACTATGCGCAGTCCATCGAGGGGGAGATCGACTCGAGCCACCTCGGCTTCACCCACAGCCGCGTGAGCGACCACCGGCCTCTCACGCCGGAGGAAATCGCAGCCCTGCCATCCGCGGGACGCTACACACGCCAGGATCGGCACCCACGGTTCGACGTGCTGGACACGGACTATGGCGTGCTCATCGCCGCCCGCCGAGAGGCGGAAGCCGACAGCTATTACTATCGAATCTCGCAGTTCCTGATGCCGTTCTGGACCCTCGTGGCGAGTGGGACCGAGCGGCGAGACCCAACGCGCGGGACTCGGGCCTTTATTCCGATCGACGATGAGTCAGTGCTCGTCTTCGCAACCAGCTTCCATCCGCTGCGTCCGCTCACGGACGTGGAGCGCGAGCCGCTCAAGGTGGGGGGCGGGGCCGGCTTCGTGGGCGAGGACCATTTCCGCCCGGCCACGTCAGCTCCTTTTGGCGCCTGGATCCCGATCGCGGCCGCGGAGAATGATTATCTGCTCGACCGTGAAGCGCAACGGACGACCCACTACGCGGGAATGGCGGAATTCTGGGCGCAGGATGCCGCACTGCAGGAAGGGATGGGCAAGATCTACGATCGCCGCATGGAGCACCTCGGCAGCAGTGACACGGCGATCATTCGCATGCGGGCGCGCTTGATCGGCGCGGCGAAGGCGATGCGCGAGAGCGGGGCGGTTCCGCCCGGCGTGGACGAGCCCGAGCTGTACCGCGTTCGGGCGAGCGTTGCGGTCCTGCCGCGGGACGAATCGTGGGTGCCTGCGACGGACCATCTGCGCCGCGTTATTCCAGGGACTAACCCCGGCGGCCCCGAGGTTGGCCTGGCGGTCCCTTCGACTCACCAGCGTGTATGAGAGGATCCCATGCTCGGGCTACCTGGCCGAAGGAGGCGTGTAAACTCCCTTTGTCTGGTCGACAAAACCCGCGAGCATCTGTGTAGTTGGTCAAAACAGCCGATAAGCGAGAACCCGCGATCACCTGTTTCGTAATCACGAGGTCGAGCGTTCGAATCCCCCCGCAGGCTCCGTTGGCGGTTATTACTGGTCGGTGCTCTTCTTGCGCACTTTCTTGGTGGCCGTTCAGGCACGAGCAGCTGTGTGGAAAACAGATGGCTGCGGCCACGAGCGGACATGCCCCAATAATCCCGGGCTGCTGTTGTCTTTCCTGCGCTGTTGTCTGGTGAACAACCAACCCCTTAGGCTAAGCAACATGCCATTGCGAGGTCAGCCGCCGTACTGATGCTGTGTCCGTGGAGACGCGGCAGAGGCCGTTGGTGGGTCAAAAAGGAGAAGGCCGGGGTGACGGAGAACAGAACGAGGCCGTATCTCCTGGGGAACAAGTTGCCTGGCGTGCTCGAAGATGACCGCAACGCCAGCCGTTCGATCTGAGCCATCGGCTGTATAAATCTGGGGCGATCACCTGCTCCCATATCGAATCTGTCGCCTGCTGCCGGATGCGGAGGTGCGAAGCCATGTTGACCCATGAAGAAAATGAGCTCTTGACGAGCGTTGGGCCGGGCACACCGTGCGGCGAACTCCTCCGTCGGTACTGGTACCCGATCGCCATGACCGCCGACGTCAGCGCCGAGCAGCCCACTCGGTTCGTTCGGCTTCTCGGAGAGGACCTGGTGCTCTTCCGGGACAAGAGCGGCAACGCCGGCCTTCTGGCAGACCATTGCGCTCATCGCGGCGCGTCGCTGCTCTACGGACGCGTCGAGGAGCGCGGCATCGCCTGCGCCTATCACGGCTGGCTCTACGACGTCCACGGCACGTGTCTGGAAACGCCGGCCGAGCCCGAGGGGAGCCTGTTCCATCTCACCGTCAAGCAGCGGGCGTATCCGGTGAAAACGCTGGCGGGACTGTATTGGGCGTACCTCGGGCCGCATCCAGCGCCCGAGCTTCCCCTCTACGATGTGCTCGTGCGCCGCGATGGTCGGCAGACCGTGCAGCTTCGCGCACGGGTTGACTGCAATTACCTCCAGGCGATGGAGAATTCCGTTGACCCGGCCCACCTTCAGATCCTGCACCAGTCGATGGCCGCGAGGGGCCGGCCGGTGACGAATACGACGCGCGGGTTCACTGACGATGTGGCCAGCATCGACTTCTATCGCACCGACAACGGGATCATGAAGAAGCGCACCTATGCTGACGGGACGGTCGACGAGCATCCGCTGATCTTCCCGAACATCCTCCGGCAGGGGAATGGCATCGAGATCCGCACGCCCCTGGACGACACGCACCTCTGGATCTACGAGGTGCGCTTCATTCCGAACCGGGACGGCGAGCTGACCCCAGATGACGCGGGGCCCGAGGTTGTGGCGGCGCGCCCGCACAAGGAGCCGATGGGTGCTTGCCACCCGTTCACCCAGCATTTCATGGATGGCGTCGATGCCCAGGACTACATGGCCTGGGAGACGCAGGGACCGATCGCCGACCGCTCGACCGAGCGTATGGCGACGACGGATCGGGGCGTCGTCATGCTGCGGCAGCTTCTTCGCGAGAACATCGACCGAGTCCAGCGCGGCGAGGACCCCATCGGCGTGATTCGCGATCCGGCCCGCGGCATGATCGACACCAACCTGGACCACTCCCTCATTGCCGAGGCCGGCCTTTATCCGGCCACGCCCGCCCAGGCGGCCAGGTGGTAACGCCGCGCTGGCTGGACTTCTGATCCCCGGGACGCGCTCGGCGGACGACCGGCCATCCCCGGGGAACGGTTCCAGCTTTCCCGGTCTGCCCCAGTGGACTCGTCCACCGATGTGCGCCGCCACAGCGCTCCCTATTTCTTTGGCCGCTCGATGCGCAGCGTCCATCTTCTCCAGACATCAGTCCTCTCCGTCGTCGTCGCCGTCGTCCTCGCCCTCGCCGGCCATGGCTACCGCCCACTCCTCGCCGGCGTCATAGGCCGATTGCCAATTGATCCTCCAGGCTTCGACGTCGTCGGCATAGCCGTTCGCAATGTCGTCGTCGGCCTCGCTGCCGAACTGGGCTCGGTAAGCTCGTTTCCATCGTTCATTCATGTTGATCTCCGTCGAGGTCTTCGTTGACGGCGCACGCTGCGGACAGTCGCCCGTATCTCCGTCGCAACTGCCCGCCTCATCTCGCGCCGGCCATCGGTCGGACTGAACCGTCCGGTCCCTTCCTCTCATGATGCCCCACGGCTGTATTACCATTCACGGTGCCCCACCCTGATGCTGGAGGAAGCATGTTCGCGTCCATTGGACCTTTGCGCGCCCCGCGGCTCCGCGCACTGATCCTCGGCCTATCGCTGGCGCTGGCCGCTTGTGGGCCGGGGGCGTCGTCAACCGATGGCACGTCCAACAGGAGCAGCAGTTCCACGGCAGCGGTGTCGCAGGACCGGCCGCGCGGCACCCTGAAGATCGCCTGGCCCAACGAGCCCAATTATTTGAGCCCGAAATTCCTCTCGGGCGCGGGCAATGGCGAATACCAGTGGATGTTTAATTCCACCCTCACTTCTCGGGATCTCAGCGGTGCATCGCACCCGATTCTCGCGAAGGACATTCCATCTCAGGACAATGGCGACTGGATCATCAACCCGGACGGGACGATGGTCACGGTCTACCACCTTCGGGAGAACACTACCTGGCACGATGGCACTCCCCTCACGGCGCCGGACTTCGTGTTCGCGTTCGAGGTCTATCTGGACAAGGACCTCCCGATCCAGCAGCCCGATCCCGAGCCGCTCATGGCCCGAGTTGAAGCGAAGGACGATCATTCCCTCGTGATCACCTGGAAGGAGCCGTATCCGCTAGCCAACGTGCTCGGCTTTCAGGCGCTGAACCCACTTCCCCGCCAGCAGCTCGAGGACAAGTACCGGAACGCCCGCGCGACATTTGCCCTGGGCGATGAGTGGACGACCTCGTACATCGGCTCGGGGCCGTTCCGCGTCGAACGCTGGACCCCCGGCGTCGGCATCCTGGCGAGGGCGCACCTCGGTTGGGCCCTGGGCCCCCCGAAGCTGGACGCGATCGACATTCGCTTCATCTCCGACCCCAACACCGAGCTGGCGAACGTGCTGTCCGGCGAGGTGGACATGATCAACTCGCCGGGCGTGCGCGCCCAGGAGGCTGCTATCGCCCGCGACCAGTGGGGCGGCCAGGGGTACGTGAAGGCGTGGGTGACGCGGACGGCCTACATGGAGTTTCAGTACCGAGAAGTTCCCGGTTGGCAGCGCGCCGTTGCCGATGTGCGCGTGCGCCAGGCCCTGATCTCGGCCATCGACCGCGAGGGGCTGGCTGACGTCATCGACCTCGGTTTCGGTACCGCTGCCGACGCCTTCATCGCCCCGACCGACGAGCTGTTCCCGGAGGTGGATCGCGCCATCGTGAAGTATCCGCATAATGTTGCCCGCGCGGTCGCGCTCCTCGAGGACGCTGGCTGGCGGCGTCCTCCCCAGGGTGGCCCGCTGGTTGATGCATCCGGACGGACCCTCGACGTCGACCTCACCGCGACCTCGGCACAGGCGCAGATCGCCACCATCGTCGCGAACAACTGGAAGGACGCCGGTGTCACATCGAGCACCACGACCATTCCCCCCGCCCGGGTCCGCGAGGGGGAGCTGCGCGCGGGCTTTCCCGCGGCGGCGCTCAACGGCCGCACGATCGGCGCGGAAACGTTCGTGTGGACGACGAGCAATTTCCCCACGCCAGACAATCGCTTCGCCGGCTCGAATCGCGGCAGCTTCTCTGACCCTGAAGTCGATCGCCTGCAGAAGATTCGCCTGACCTCGCTGAACGAGCGCGAGCGTAGCGAGGCGACTATCGCGGTCCTGAAGCGGATGACGGAGCTGGTCGGCGCTCAGCCCCTCATCTACTCCGTGGAGGTGATCATCGCCCGCAATGGCGTGCGGGGTCCCGTGGGCAACTACGGCCCCCAGGAAGGGATCACCTGGAATGTGCAGGACTGGTCGGTGGACTGAGCCCCCGAGGACGTTAATTGCCTGGCGCCCACCGGGTGAGGGGCCGGGGCATGAGCCCCGCCCCCGCCGGATGAGGGGCGATCAGCGCCCGGCCGCGACCCGATCCATCTCGTAGGCGACGCCGAACTCGGCGAGCTCGCGCTGAAAGTCGGCCCGGATCCGTGGGTCCTCGTCTCCGTACTCGATGAGGGTCCCGCCGTCCTTCACGCTGACTTGCTGCCCCTCGCGGCTCGCCGCTGTGTGGAAGACCACGTCGTGGCGATGGCTCCCAAGGCGAAACGCGAGCTGTCTTGCCACCGTCCGCCCTGTATTGAAGTGTTGATGAAACCACCCGCCGGCGGGGCTGAAGAGGCTGTTGTCACCCCAATCGACGCGCACGACCCGGTCCCCGTGACCCGAAGCGTAGGGCTGCACGCCCGCCTCCGGAGGCCAGAGGAGCGTATACCCCTTGCAGTCGGAGACGTTCAGGATGATCGCGCCCCCGCCGTGCGCATGGGCCTTGTGGTAACAGCCTGCGGGGAACTCGTACATATGGCCCGCGAGGACGTTTCCCCCCATCTGATAGTGGGTACCGCGCCCGCCCGCCGCCTTGCGGTCATCATCGATGAGGGCGATGCCGCGCACGTCCGGCACGAGGTTCGTCTCCCATAGCCACTTCCGGCCGGGCTGGAAGTAGAAGCGCTCTTTGACCTCGTAGAAATCCGGCTGTCCCTGGTACCGGTCTGTGAACTGATAGTCGCAGTTGAAGACGAAGTCGGGGTTGTGAAAGATGTCCATCACCAGGGGCGCGATGGTCGCCGCGACCAGTCGAATGGGCTCCGTGCCGGACACGTTGAAGAGTTGGTGCCAGGTGTTGACGGGCGGTGAGAACATGCTGCCCGCCTGCCACTCGAACACGCTCGGCGATCCGATGGGCGCGTCGCGAGTTCCCGCCCAAACCTTGGCCGAACCCCGGCCGGACAGCACGTAGATCGTTTCGTCGTAGAGGTGGCGCTCGGGCTCAAGGGCGCCGCCGGGCGGAATCTCGGCGACGTAGAAGCCGGTGATCCCTTCCTGGCCCATCAGGTCGACGTACGCGCCACGGCCTCCCATGCGCGGCCAAGGCGCCAGCTCGACGGCCATGATGTCGCGTATGCCGTGCCCCCGCACGATCGGAATCCCCTCCCGGGCAATCCACTGCTGGTAGCCTGACTGCCGCGGGGTCTGGTCGTGAGCCTGCGTCAACATCTCCTCCGTGAAGCGAATGTTTGATAGGCGTGCGCCATTCCTACGATCCTACCCCATCGGTCGGGGTTGCGCGTTGTGCATGAACCGTAACCGCGTCGGCCCGCCAGGCGGGCTGGGCCAGCACGAAGAGGTGCGCCATCTGGACGAAGCGGGGCGGCGATTCGTGCACCGCGTCGCGCACATGGCTGGATAAGATCCGACTGCCGTCGGGGTCCTTCTGCTCCGAAGATCGGCGTGTTACGCGGCCTCGCGGTGAGACCGCAGACGTTCGAGGAGCGCGTCGAGGGGGAGGGTGTTGAGGATGTCGTTGCTCTCCAGCCAAGCGCGCCGGGCCATGGCGACGCCGTAGCGGGTCAGATCGAGTTGGCCCACGGCATGCGCGTCCGTGGAGACGACCAGGGCCACGCCCAGCTCCTTCGCGCGACGCGCCCACTGGTCGTTGAGGTCCAGCCGGTCCCCCTGGCTGTTGATCTCCACGGCGACGTTGCACTCGCGGGCTCCGCGCAGCACGCGCTCAAGATCAACAGCATAGGGCTCGCGCTTGCCAATGAGCCGACCTGTCGGGTGGGCGAGGATCGCCACGGACGGCTTTCGCATCGCCGCCAGGATGCGCTCGGTCATCGCCGCCTCCGACTGGGTGAATGCTCCGTGCACGGCGATGACCACGATGTCGAAGGCGTTGAGGACGGTCTCAGGATAGTCGAGGGTTCCGTCGTTCCGAATGTTGACCTCGGCCCCGTGCAGTAGTCGGAACGGTGCCAGGCGCGCGTTCAGAGCCTCGATGGCCACCCGCTGGGACTTCACTCGGTCGCGCGTGAGACCACGGGCGATGCCGAGGCCGGGGGAGTGGTCGGTGATGGCGAGGTATTCGTACCCGCGTTCCTTCGCGGCCGCGGCAATCGCCTCCAGGGTGTCCGCGCCGTCGCTCCAGTTCGAGTGGACGTGCAGGTCGCCGCGCAGGTCGGTGACTTCGATCAACGTCGGCAGGCGACCTGCCGCGGCCGCCGCGATCTCGCCGCGGCTCTCCCGCAGCTCGGGCGGGATCCACGGGAGGCCGAGCGACGCGTACACGTCGTGCTCCGTCGCACTCGCCAGTCGACGCCCCGACGCCTCATCGAACAGGCCGTACTCATTGAGCTTCCATCCCCGCCGCATCGCCATCTCGCGCAGCTCGATGTTGTGCTCCTTCGATCCCGTGAAGTACAGGAGCGCCGCGCCCCATTCGTCGGGTGCGACGACGCGGAGGTCGATTTGGAGATTTCCGGCCGTGAGGATCGTTGCCTTGGTAGACCCGGATGCGAGCACCTCCCTCGCGATGTGGAGGCTCGTGAAGGCGCCGACCGCGGCGGCGGGCTGGGCGGAGGCGACGAGAAGATCGATATCGCCGATGGTGTCGCGGCGCCGCCGAATGCTCCCTGCCGGCTCGACGCGCTGAATCGCCGGATGCGAGCGGAGGGCCATGGCCGCCTCCTCGGCGGCGGGCAGCGCCACCCCCAAGGGAAGGCGCTGGCTTCGCTGCGCCAGGCGGGTGACCTCTCGAAGAACGGCGGCTTCCAGCTTCTCGCTCATGCGGGGGAGCGCGCGGAGGCGATGCTCGCGCGCCGCTGCCGCCAGATCGTCGACGGTCGAGATCCCGAGCCGATCGTGGATCAGGTGGGCGCGGCGCGGACCGAGCCCCGGAACCGCGAGCAGCTCGGCCAGGCCAGGTCCAACGTCTTCTTTCAGCTTCTGAAGGTATTCGAGGCGTCCGGTCTGGAGGTATTCCGAGACCTTAGCGGCGATGGATTCCCCCACGCCCGGGATGTCGTCAAGGCGCCCGGCCTTCCAGACCTCTTCGATGTCCTCCGGCCAGCCCTCGATGCGGCGAGCCGCGTTTCGGTACGCGCCAATTCGAAAAACGCTCTCGCCCTTGGCCTCGAGCAGCTCCGCGATCTCGTCGAGGAGGTTCGCGATCTCTCGATTACGCAGCATGGGCGCTCCCGGTTCGTACCTGCCCGGGCTTCTACCGTTCGATCAGACCCTGGCTAAAGAGATAGCGGAGGAAGAGGAGACGCTTGTATTCGATCGGCGTCTCGGTGCGTTTACCGCTTCGGACCTGGTGCTTGAGCCAGGCCAGGTGAAGCATCTCTTCGTAGCTGAGTCCCGACTCGCGCATCGTCCGAATGTCCGCCACCATCTGATTCATACCGCACCTCCCGAATCGGATCCATACTTAGGATCGGTCCGCGTGCGACTCGCGACCATATCCATTCAGGCTGGGCGCGGACGGCGGCGCGGGTGGTTTGGGTCCTGCGCGGCAGGGTGGGCACTCGGTGCCATCCCATCGGCACTTGCGGGGACAAGCGCCGCCGGCGCGCACACGCGGGGATTCCCGCCGCGTGTGAGGCGGAACTTTACAGTTCCGTGACAATCACCGAACTCACTCCTAATTCACGGGTGGCAGACTTCATGCAGGTTCTATGGGCGCCTTCGCCAACGAGGCGCCCGAGCGAGGAGGAGAAACGTGAGCAGAGGTTGGTTCAAACGCGGACTTGTGGTTGCCGGGGTCGGCGTTCTCGCGATCGCCGCGACCCTCGGCGTTTCGTACGCCCAGGATGGCGCGAGAGGACCCCAGGGCAGCGGACCGCGAGCGGAGCGCATGCAGGCGTTCGCCCAGGCTGTGGCGTCAAATCTCGGCGTGACCACTGACCAGCTCCACCAGGCCGTCCAGGCAGCGCGCGCGCAGGTTGGAGCGGAGAGCGGGGGCTCCGGCCATCCCGGCGCATTTGGCCATCACCGCTGGGCTCGGGCCGCGCGGATGGGGATGCAGGCTCGCCAGGCCGGGCTCGATGCCGCCGCTCAGGCGCTGGGCATCACCCCCGATCAACTCCGGCAAGAGCTGCCGGGCAAGAGCCTCACTGACGTCGCTCACGCGCACAACGTCGACCCGTCGGTGGTCGCCAATGCTCTGAAAGCCGTGGCGGACCAGCGTGTCGACCAGCTCATGACTCGAACGGTGCCGGAGCGCGGTCCCCGCGGCTAATCAGCGCGATGCGAGCGGAGCGCCGGCCGTGCGGCCGTCGCTCCGCTGCTTCTCCGCCACGCGGCATGCCGCCCCAGCGCAGCTTCGCAGTTCGTCGAGCTGGCGATGCAGGGCGTCGAGGAGCGCGGGGTCAGCGCTGGTGGCGACGTTGTTCAGCTCATCTGGGTCCGCCGTCAGGTCGTACAGCTCGCGCTCGCCGGTTTCGTACTCGACGTAGGTGTAGGTCGCCGTTCGGAGGCCCTGAAACTCTGGTATGCGAGGGATCGCGGGTGGGCGGCGCTCGGACGGATCGTCGCCCGGCGCGGATCCGCCCTGGTCGGGATCGTCCGGCTCGAGCTCGGCGGCGCCCGAGCGGTCCTGACGCGTGGATGTGGCTGTCCAGTGTTCGAGGAGGTACGCGTGCCGCCAGCCGTCCGGGGGCATGATCAAGTCCGGACCGCCGGACGGATCGGGTGCAGGTGAGGCCGTCAGAAACGGGACCAGCGATCGACCGTCTGGGTCGTCGGTCATCGTCGCGCCGCCGATCTCGGCGATGGTCGGGGCGAGATCGACGTTGCCGGTGATCGCGGCAACGTGCGATCCGGCCGGGACGCCGGGGCCTCGGATCAGTAGCGGGAGGTGGATGTCGGTCTCGTATGCCGTCATCTTCCCGGACGGCATACGGTGCTGCCCGAGGTGGAACCCGTTGTCCGACGTGAAGATGATGTAGGTATGTTCGAGCTGGCCCTCTCGCGCGAGCAGGCCGACGAGGTCCGAAACGCCGCGATCGACGGCCTGTAATGATTGCGCTCGGCGCCGCGCGAGATTGTCGATGTTCCGCTGCTGTCGCTGGCTCAAGAGGGGCAGCCGCTGAATGTACGCCGGCTTGTCGCTGACGTCCGCCTCGTTGAATGACGCGTCGCGTGGCGCCTGCAATCCGGGAAATGCGTCCACATCCTGGGGCGCGGGCGTCGCTGGCGAGTGGGGAGCATATACGGCGAGATAGGCGAAGAACGGCTTGCCCCTCGCAATCGCGTCCGAGATGAACGACTCGGTCAAGTGAACGTAGACGTCTGTGCCGTAATCTGCCGGATCGCGGCCGTGGCGAACCTGGCTCCCATTCTGGTTGAGGGTGTAGTTGTACTCGCTGTACGGGTTTCCTCTGGACGCGCTGGCCCACGAGTCCCAGCCCGGCGGGATGTACGCCGAGCTCGCGGTATTGGGATAGCCGTTCAGGTACTTCCCGAAGAGTCCCGTCGCGTATCCCGCATCGTGCATCGCCGTGGCGATGGTTGAGGCTTCCAAATGGCTCGAGTACGCTGACTCGAAGCCGCCGTTCTCACCGCCATTGGTGAGCACCCCGG
Organism: Chloroflexota bacterium; assembly: GCA_035652535.1. Taxonomy (NCBI): domain Bacteria; kingdom Bacillati; phylum Chloroflexota; species Chloroflexota bacterium. The sequence continues at coordinate 13,640 of DASRDP010000100.1, read as the reverse complement.
TGTTGTGCGAATACTGGCCTCGAAGGATAGACGCGCGCGCCGGACAGCAAAGGGTCACATTGTCGAATTCGGAGTCGAAGCTCATTCCCTGCTCCGCGACGAGCTGCCGCACGTGGGGCATGTACTGCAGCTCGTCGAGGCGCATATCGTCAGTCAGAACAAACAGGACGTTGCTCCCTTGGGCGCGCGCCCGCGGTGAGGGCGTGCCGCTGCCTTGCCATCGGTCGATCGGCGCCACGGCGAGAAGCAGCAGCGCGAGAGTGCCGAGCGACGCGCGAAGCGCGATCCTGCGAGCGCGAAGTTCCATCCGCCCTCCGAAGTCGGTCGTTGGCGCCATCTGCGCCCGGCTGATGTGGCCTGACCGCTTGGTTCAGCGGGACGAAGTATGGCCGAGGTGGTCCTATCGGTCAATGGCGTGAGGTAGCCGGCGCGGCGTGGGCAGCCAGCAGCGGCGGCTCGTCCCGCCGGGTCGTTGCGCGACTGGATGCGAGCTTGCAGCGGCTATGATGTCCGTGGCGCGTTGTCTAGCCGGTGCCGGTGAGAGCGAAACCGGTGCGCGCGCAATCGCGCGATGGCTGCGGGAACATGAAGGTTCGCATCGGTTATGCCCTCGGAACGCAGGGACTCCGCGATCCGTCCCGCCTGGGCGCGGTCGCCCGGGATCTCGATCGTCTGCGGTTCGACTCGCTCTGGTTGTCGGACCGGCTGACGGGCGCCGCGCCGGATCCCCTCATCGGACTCGCCGTCGCGGCCGGGCAGACGCGCCGGTTGAAGCTGGGCACGAGCGTGCTGGTCCTGCCCGGCCGAAATCCGATCGTCGTGGCGAAGCAGGTTGCGAGCCTCGATCGACTCTCCGACGGACGGCTGCTCGTGGCCGTCGGTCTCGGCGCATCCGACGCGCGCGAGCATCGGGCCTTCGGTATCGAATCGCGCGAGCGAGGCGCATGGGTGGAGGAGGTGGTCCCGCTTTTGCGGCGGCTGTGGACCGAGGAGCGCGTCGACCACGACGGGCCGCGATTCCACTATCGCGGGCTCACAGTGTTGCCGCGGCCGGTCCAGCACCCCATCGACGTCTGGCTCGGCGGACTCGCGCCGGCGGCGCTCCGGCGCATTGGCCGTGTCGGCGATGGCTGGCTGCCGAGCTTCTGCACGGTGGCCGAGGCTGTACAGGGACGGACAATCGTCTGCGAGGCGGCCGAGGCCGCGGATCGACGAATCGATCCCGAGCACTTCGGCGCCATGCTGGTCTATGCCCTGCGTCCGCCTGGGCGGGCCGTGCTGGAGGCCCTCGCCGCGCGGCGTCCGGACGTCGAGGCTTCCCTCCTCGTGCCCGTTGGACTGGCGGCTATTCGCGAGCGTCTCCAGGAGTTCGTGAACGCTGGGATCTCCAAGCTCGTGCTCCGACCTGCTGATGAGCCGGACGACTGGACCAGCGAGGTGGAGGCGCTCGCCCCGCTGGTGCGCGAGCTGCAAACGTAGCAGTATGCTGTGGGGCGCCCAGAAGGGGCTCGAGTGAATATTGGCTGGGAGGGTACCGCAATGCCCATCAGAGTCATCGTGGCCATCGACGCGCTGCCGGGAAAGGGCAACGAGCTCGTTCGGGCGCGGGCTGAGCGCCACGCCGAGGTGCGCAAGGAGCCCGGCTGCGAACAATTCGACCTCTTCCAGAACACCGAGAACCCGGACAAGCTGCTGCTCGTTGAGCGATGGACGGACGAGGCCAGCCTCGCCGCGCACGCCGAGCTGAACCGCACCAGGCCTCCGGTCGGGAACGATTTGCGGGCTGGCCTGGGCAAAGCCGAGCATTACGAGATGGCGTGACGCGATCGAGGCCGTTGCTGGATGCCGCACCGGCATCCGGTGATGTTCGTGACGTGAGCGCTGGATTCGGATCGCCGCTTGGGTTAGTATCTTCGGTCGATTCCCAGCGTCCGGAGCGACGGTGCTCAGCCCTTTTCGCGTCGTCCATCCTACGTCTATCCGAGAAGCGACCGCGGAGTTGGAGCGCCTCGGTGAACAGGCGTCCGTCTATGCCGGAGGCGCCGAGCTGCTCCTATTGATGCGGCAGGGCCTCCTCCAGCCCGACTACCTCGTCAACATCAAGCGGATCGCTGGCCTCGATGTCATCGAAGCAAATGGATCAACGGTGAGAATCGGCGCGGCGGTGACGCATCGCCGGCTGGAGTCGGATCCAACGATCCGCGAACGCCTACCCGCCCTTGCGGATGCCGAGCACCACGTAGGGAACACGCGGGTGCGGAACCAGGGCACATTGGGCGGCAATCTCTGTTTCGCGGATCCGCATGCCGATCCCGGCACGGCCCTCCTGATCTATGGCGCATCGGTGACGATCAGCAGCTCGGCGGGTGAGCGTACGCTGCCCCTGGCAGAATTTCTCGTCGGAACCTACGAAACGGCGGTCAATTCGGGGGAGCTTCTCACGTCCATCGAGGCGACCCCGCTTCCGGCGGGCTGGAATGCCGCCTTCCTGCGCGTCGAGCGCTTCTCGCGTCCCACGGTGAACGTCGCGGCCGCGGCGTCGCTCGCGCCCAACGGTCGCCTTTCCGAGGCGCGGCTGGCGGTCGGCTGCGTCGGTCCGAAGGCGATCCGCCTCTCTGACCTCGAGGAACGGGTTGTCGGCACGACGGTCGCGGAGGCGCAGCGCGTCATCGGCGAGTCGAGCGCCTATCTCGCCGAGCGACTAGAGCCCGTTGGGGACTTGCTCGGCTCGGCATCCTACAAGATCACCATCGCTCGCGTTCTGCTGCAACGCGCCATCGAGCAGGCCGCGGCCACGAACGGAAGGACGCAGCATGGAGGAAACTGAACGCGGTGTTCGCACGCTGGAGACGGCGCGCGTGAATGTCACGGTGAATGGCGTGCCGTGGTCGGGCGACGTTCCAGTCGAAGAAGTGCTTCTCGATTTCCTCCGGGACCGGGTCGGCCTCACCGGCACGAAGCGCGGGTGCGAGTCCGAGGTCTGTGGCGCGTGCACCGTGCTCGTGGACGGCGGGGTGGTCAGCGCCTGCAACTTCCTCGCGTTTGAAGTCGACGGCCGATCGGTGACCACGGTCGAAGGCCTCGCCAGGGGCGGGGAGCTGCACCCGCTCCAGAAGGCGTTCATCCGCAACGTCGCCGCCCAGTGCGGCTACTGCACCCCGGGCCAGCTCATGGCGGCCGCTGCTCTCCTGAGCGCCAACCCCTCGCCGACGTACGACGAGATCGCCCACTGGCTGATCGGAAACATCTGCCGCTGCGGGTGCTACCCAGCGATCGCGACGTCGATTCAAGAGGCGGCGGCTGAGCTGCGCGGCGCCACGGTATAGTTTGAGCGGACGTCCCCGCCTGGGAATCATGCCGCGTGAGTACGCCGCTGGCCTGTGACCGATTGTGACTGATATCGTCGACCTCCGCAGCGATACCGTGACCCTTCCCACGCCAGCCATGCGCCGCGCCATGGCTGACGCCGAGGTGGGCGATGACGTGTACCGCGAGGACCCGACGGTTAACCGCTTAGAGGAGATGTCCGCGGAGCGGTGCGGGAAGGACGCGGCGCTCTTCGTCGCCTCCGGTACCATGGGCAACCTCATTGCCCTGTTGACGCACTGTGGCCGCGGCCACGAGGTGATTCTCGGCGCCACGTCGCACATGTACGTCCAGGAGCAGGGCGGGATGTCCGCTATCGGGGGGATCTACCCGCATCCGCTCGACGATCTCCCCTCGGGGCAGATCCCCATCGATCAGATCGACGCGTGCTTTCTTCCCGACGACGACCACCTGGCGCGGATCAGCCTGATCTCTCTCGAAGACACGCACAACGTCGCCGGCGGGCGCGTTCTGCCCCTGAGCTACCTCGAGCAGGTTCAGCGGCTCGCTCGACGACGGGGCGTCGCGCTCCACCTGGACGGCGCGCGGCTTTTCAACGCCGCGGTGGCCCTCGGTGTTCCGGTGAGCGCCCTCGCGGCGTGCGCGGACTCGCTCTCTTTTTGCCTGTCCAAAGGTCTCGCATGCCCAGTGGGCTCGGTAGTCGTGGGCGACGCCGACTTCGTTCGTGAGGCGCGTCGGAATCGAAAGCTGCTGGGTGGCGGCATGCGCCAGGCGGGCATCATCGCCGCCGCGGGCATCGTCGCCCTCAACGAGATGATCGAGCGGCTGGCGGAGGACCACGCCAACGCTCGGGCCCTTGCGGAGGGGCTCTCCGACATCCCCGGCCTGGACGTCGACCCCGACACCGTAGAAACGAACATCGTGTTCGCGCGCGTCGATCGGCCCGACGTCGACCCGGCGCGCCTCGTGTCCGCGCTTCAAGCGCTCGGCGTCAAGATCTCGGCCGGCGGCTTTCCCCGCATCCGACTCGTCACTCACTACGGGATCGGACGAGCGGAGATCGCGCGCGCCGTCTCGGCGTTCAGCCAGGTGCTTGGGTCTCCAGCGGGACGCTGAGCAGCCGTTCGCCCTGAGCCGGTCGAGCCGCGATCCGTTCGTGGTGAGCTTGTCGAACGATGAACGGGATGCGATTCGTCTTTACCCGACGATGGCCGAATGGATGACCTCGGCGAGGTGAAGAGCGCGGCGGCCCGTTCCGTGCGCGATTTGCTCCCGACAGCTGAACCCGTCCGCCAGCACGATCGTGCTCGACTCGGCCCGGCGAACGGCCGGCAACACTCCCTGCTCGCCAATGCGCATCGAAACCGCGTAGTGCTCCCGCTCGAAGCCAAACGCGCCGGCCATCCCGCAGCACCCTGCGTCGAGCACACGCGCGTCGAGCCCCAGCCGACGAAGGATCGCGGTGTCAGCGCTCGTCCCCATCAGGGCGCGTTGGTGACAGTGAACGTGCACGAGCGCCCTTCGCTCGAGTCGCGGCCACGTCACGTGCTCGGCCTGAGATTCGAGGAACTCGCTCAACACGTAAGACTGGTCAGCAAGTCGATGCGCGGAGGGGTCCTTCGGCATGAGGCCGCGCAGCTCGTCCCGGAAGACGGCGATGCAGCTCGGCTCCAGCCCAACGATGGGGACGCCGTCCTCGAGATGCGGCGCTAGTGACCGGAGGATGCGCCGCAGCGCGCGCCGGGCCTCGTCGATTCGCCCATAGTCGTAGTAGGGCCGACCGCAGCAGAGATCCTCGTCGGGGATGATCACCTCGAATCCCAGCCGCTCCAGGGCCTCGACACACGCCCTCGCGACGCCGGGCGTGAAGTAATTGTTGAAGGTGTCAGGCCAGAGGAGCACCCGACTTCCCGAAGCGCGCCCGGGCGTCCGGTTCGACGAGCGCTGACGAAACCACGTGGTGAAGGGCGCGGCCGCGAGGGCGGGGAGCTTGCGCTCCGGCGCAATTCCAGCGACGGCTTTCAGAAACGGCGCCAGGATCGGATTCTCGGCCAATCCGTTGGCGACGGTCGGATATCGAGAGGCAATTCTCGCCCACTGGTGAACCAAGCCGAGGCTGTGCGCCGTGCGCGGGCGCAGGTGGCCCTGATAGTAGTGGGCCAGAAACTCCGCCTTGTAGCGTGCCAGGTCCACGTTCGCCGGGCACTCGCTCTTGCACGCCTTGCACGCGAGGCAGAGGTCGAGCGCATCGCGCACGGCCGTCGACCCCCAACCGCGGATCTCTGGCTCACCGTGGAGCATCTCGAAGAGCATCCGGGCGCGCCCGCGGGTCGAATGCCGCTCGTCCAGCGTGGCTCGATAGCTGGGGCACATCGTCCCGCCGTGGAGGCGGCGGCACTCGCCGATGCCGATGCATCGCTCCATGGCTAGGGCGAAGCTCCCATCGTCTTCCGCGTAGGCGAAATGCGCCGCGTCGCGGCCCGTTTGCGCGCTGCCGGCCGCGGATTGGGTGAGGCGCAGATTCTCGTCGAGGCGGTAGGGATCGACCACCTTGTGAGGATTCATGAGCCCCTGCGGGTCCCAGATGGATTTGAATTCGCGGAAGGCAGCCACCAGCTCGTCGCCGAACATCCGCGGGAGCAGCTCGCCCCTGGCCTGCCCATCGCCGTGCTCGCCGGACAGGGAGCCTCCGTAGCGCACGACGAGGTCGGCGGCGTCTTCGGCGAAGGCGCGGTAGCGGCGGATCCCCTCGGGGCTCTTCAAGTCGAAGTCGATGCGCGTGTGGATGCATCCCTGGCCGAAGTGGCCGTAGATCCCGGCGCGGTAGCCGTACCGATCGAAGAGCGCGCGGAAGTGGCGAAGGTACTCCCCGAGCACATCAGGGGGGACGGCGGCGTCCTCCCAGCCGTCGTAGTAGTCGGGCTCGCCCGGCATCCGGGCGGCGGCGCGCGGCGCGGCCTGGCGCACCTGCCACGCGCCGCGGGCGAGCGCGGGGTCGTCGAAAACGCGCATGTCCGGCGCGCTGGGGAGCTTCGCGAGGGCGGCCATAGCTCGGCGGGCCTGGTCGTCCGCTTCGGCCTTCGTCTCCCCGCCGAACTCCACGAACAGCCAGGCGCCCCCCGCCGGCAGCAGGGCCAGGTCGCTGGCCTGCATGCCCTTTCGGCGCATCCCGTCGACCAGACGATCGTCGATCCCCTCCACGGCGAGCGGAGCCTGGTCCAGGACCGCCATGACGCCGTTCCCCGCCGCGGACACGTTCGGGTATCCGAGGACGAGCAGCGAGCGACCCGGCGGGCTTGGGACCAACCTCGTGGTCGCCTCGAGGACCGTGACGCACGTTCCCTCGGTCCCGACAAGCGCCCGCGCGACGTGGAAGCCGTTCTCCGGCAGGAGCTGATCGAGGTTGAATCCCGAGACGCGGCGCTCCAGTTTGGGGAACCGCTGCCGGATGCGGTCCGCGTAGCGGTCCCGGAGGTCACGTAGCGCCGCATAGATCTGCGCGCGACGTCCGCCGGCCGCGACGATCCGTTCGATCTCTTCCGGGGTGGTCGCGCCGACGCGGAGCCGGAGGCCATCGTACGTGAGAATGTCCAGCTCGTGAATGTTGTCGACCGTGTTTCCCCCGGTGAGGGAATGGACCCCGCACGAGTTGTTCCCGATCATTCCGCCGAGGGTGCAGTGGTTATGGGTCGAGGGGTCGGGCGCGAACGTCAGATGGTGCGCCTCGGCCGCGTCCCGGAGCTCGTCGAGGACGAGGCCGGGCTGGACGCGCGCCGTCTTTGCCACCGGATCCAGGTCGAGCAGGCGATTCATGTACTTCGAGAAGTCCAGCACGACCGCCACGTTGCAGCACTGGCCAGCGAGGCTGGTCCCCCCACCGCGCGGCAGGAGAGGCGCGCCGTAGCGCCGGCACATCTCCAGCGCGGCGACGACGTCCTCGGCGTCGTGGGGGATGACCACGCCAATGGGGAGTTGGCGATAGTTCGACGCATCCGTGGCGTAGAGCGCGCGCGTCGCGTCGTCGAAGCGGACCTCCCCGCGGAGGACGCGGCGGAGCTGGGCTGTGAGCGCGGGAACGTTGACGGAAGCCTGCATCGCGCGCTTCGACTCCGAATCGCGAGGGTGGGACGTGCGCTCCAAGTATCGGGCCATCCGGGGAAATTTGACACGCTCAACCTGCGCGGATACGCTGGCGCATCTCGTACGGCAGATATGCAAAAAGCCATCGCCGCCCACGTCGGAGGGCCTGGATGCGTCGGGATTTCGCGAGCTGGTTCCTCGCCACGACGATGATCGCGGTCCTCAGCGCGTGTGCGCGTCCATCGGGCACCCCCCCTGTGGCCGCATCGCAGCCGTCAGACGGCGCCAGCGCTCCGGACCGCGTCTGGGACGACCTGGCTGCGGCAGCCCGTGCAGAAGGCAAGCTCGTGCTCGCGACCAACAACACGGCCGTGCGCGAGGACATGGCGGATGCCTTTACCAAGCGTTTCGGTGTTGAGGTCGAAGTCGTAACCGGCCGCGGGTCAGACACGGTGGCCCGAATCATGCGCGAGCGCGCGGCCGGACTCAGCACCGTCGACGTGCTCATCTCCGGCCTCGGGACCGCTTCGTCGCAGCTCTATCCCGCGCACGCCATGGCGTCGATCAAGTCGATGCTCGTCGTGCCGGAGGTGACGGACCCCGCGAAATGGCGGGATGGCAAGCTCAAGTTCGCCGACCCCGACGGAGAGTACATCCTGCGCTCGGTCGAGAGCATCCAGAACAACATCGTGATCAATACGGATTTCGTGAAGCGCGACGAGGTGCGCAAGAGCGACGATCTGTTGAACCCGAAGTTCCAGGGGAAGATCGCCACCCACGACCCGCTACAAAACGGCGGCGGGCTAGTGGTCGCGACGTACCTCATGAAGCTCAAGGGCGAAGACTACGTCCGGAAGCTCTTCGTCGATCAGAAAGCGCAATCCAGCAACGACGATCGCCAGCTCGCGGACTGGATGGCGCGCGGCATCTACCCCATCAACCTCAACATGACCGAAGAGGACGTGCTCGACCTCATGAAGGAAGGAATGAAGCTCGAGGCCTTCTCCTTCGACGACCTGCCGCCGCAGACGGGCGCGGGCGGCGCGTTCCTCATCGTCATTGATCCCACCCCCCATCCCAACGCCGCCAAGCTGTGGGTGAACTGGTTCGCCAGCAAGGAGGGGCAGGAGATGGCCGCCATCGCCCTGGGCGAGCCCTCCAATCGACTCGACGTTGAGGCGAACAAGAAGCTGCCGCAGTTCCTCGTGCCGCAGCCCGGGCGTGACTACTTCGACATCAACGACTGGAACTTCACCGCCGACGTCGAGAGTATCAAACCGCGTCTTCAGAGCCTCCTCGGAGGCTGAGGCCGCCCGTGTCGGCCGTGAACGCTGCCCGACGGCTGATCATTCAGGATCTGCGTTGGCCGCTCGGGGCGCCGTCTCCCTCGCTCCTGGTCCCGCTCGGGATGGGCGTGGCGATTGGGCTGCCTATCCTATTCCTGCTCGTCAACAGCTTCAACGTGGCGACGCCCGGCCAGGCGCCCGTCTACTCACTGGAGAACTGGGCAAACGCGTTCGCGGACCGCACGATCTGGGCGGCGCTCTGGAATAGCCTGGCCCTCGGGAGTGTGCGGACTGCCATCGGCCTCGTGCTGGGGGTCGGGTTCGCGTGGCTTATTGCCCGGACGGACCTCCCGGGCGCGTCGATTGTCGAATTCCTGTTTCGCATCGAATTGTTCGTTCCATCGCTCCCGTATACGCTCGGGTTCATTCTCCTACTCGATCCCCACTACGGGCTCATCAACGACGCTGTGCAGCGGCTCCCCTTCGTCGGCGGGCCGATCTTCAACCTTTACAGCTTCTGGGGAATCATCTGGGTCCACCTTGCGTCGGCGGGCGTCGCCTTTTACGTCTTTCTCCTCACCCCCCTGTTCCGTCGCATGAGCGCGCATCTTGAAGAGGCGGGGCGCACGAGCGGTGCGAACCAGCTCACGGTGCTGAGGCGTATTACCCTGCCGGTGTTGCTTCCGGGGATTCTCGGAACGACCATGCTCGTCTTTGTTCGCTCCCTCGAGGCGTTCGAAGTCGAGCTATTGCTTGGACCGCAGGCGGGGATCCAGGTCTACTCGACAAAAATCTACAACCTCCTTCGGGACGATCCGCCCGGTTTTGGCACCGCCACCGCGCTCGGATCGCTGTTCCTCCTGACCATGATCGGCCTGGCGCTGCTCTATCGTTCAGCCATTGCCGGACGCGACTTCACGACTGTGAGCGGGCGTGGGTTCTCGACGGCACGCTACCGGCTTGGGCGGCTGCGCTGGCCTGCCCTTGGCCTGTGCGCGTCATGGATGACGATGGCCCTGCTCGCGCCGATGGTGTTCCTCATCCTCGGGTCATTCATGCGGCGCTACGGCTTCTTCACCATCGCCGATCCATACACCTTGCGGAACTGGGAGCGACTCCTTCGCGACTCGGCGTTTCTGTCATCGCTCAAGAACAGCCTGGTCATCGCCGTGTCCGTCGGACTCGTGGGCATGGTCGTTTACAGTCTCATCGCCTACTTCGTCATCCGTCGTCGGTCCGCGGCGTCGACGGTGGTGGACGCGCTGAGCTGGCTGCCATGGGCCGTGCCGGGCATCCTCATGAGCCTCGGCCTGCTGTGGCTGTTTCTCAGCACGCCGTCGCGGACGATCCTCTATGGATCTGTGCTCGGCATCGTTCTGGCCATCGTCATTCGCGACAGTCCCGTCTCGACCCAGCTCATGAAGGCCGCAGTGCTTCAGGTGGGCCGCGAGCTGGAGGAGAGCGCGAAGGTGTCGGGCGCGAGCTGGCTCACGATGTATCGCCGGGTCTTGTTCCCGCTCCTGGCGCCCACGGCGTTTACCGTTGGACTTCTCGCGTTCGCGGGCGCCCTGCGTGACATCAGCACGGTGGTCCTTCTCTACAGCGGGTCGTCACGGCCTCTTTCCATCTTGCTGCTGGAGTATGGGATCTCGGGCAACCTGGAGCAGAGCTCGGCTCTGGCGATCATGCTCGTCTCCATGATCGCGGTGGCGTCGGTCGTCGGCCAGCGGCTCGGGAGCCGGCTCAGCGGCTCCGGGTAGCCGCGGAAGCCCTCCTCCCGCTCTCCTCTGGCCAACAGACGGGGCGCGCGATGGTCCGCAGCGCGTTGGGTCATTCTGAACCCGCAGGCGAAGAATCTCCGGAGGAATGACCTGGGATCCAGATGACAAATCACTTTTCGGCTGCATCACTATGCGCGGGCGCCATCCGGACGAGAATCTATAATGGCGAGCGCGCGAAGAATCTCGAGGCCGACGTGAACTTCGAAGACTCCATCGCCATCGATGCGCCGGTGCACGACCTGTGGGATTTTCTCCTCGACGTCGATCGCTCCGCCGCCTGCGTGCCGGGCGTCGACGAGGTGCGCCTCGTCGATGACCAGACCTTCGACGGTGTGATCGCCGCCCGCGTGGGCCCGATCGAGGGGAAGTTCTCCTTTCGCGCCCACATAATCGATAGCACGCCGCCCACGGAGCTGACGGCGATCGTCACCGGCACCGATTCTGTGACGAAGAGCCAGCTCGACGTGCAGATGGGAATGAATCTGGTCGCCGATTCACCCAGCAGCACGACGTTGCGGTATCGCGCCACGGTCGACGTGCGCGGTCGGTTGGCGATCCTCGGGGACATGGTGCTCCGGGCGACGGCGTCGCTCATTCTGGATGAGTTCACGAAACGGCTGAAGCGACAGATGGCCGACGCGGCCCGCCAGGCTTGAGCCCGCGGTTACGCGAGCGCGGATGGTGCTGGCGCGGGTTGTCTCCATGGCTGGCTGCGGACATCGGCTGGCGAAAGGTCCCGGATGCAGGAACAGCGTTCGCCGGAGCCCCTCGACCACTCCGCTGAGGAGGCCCGCCCACGAGATGAGGAAGTCGCGGTCGAGGTCGCGGACGAACGGGAGCGGGTCCAGACGCTGGGGCGCATCCGCCAGCTCGTTCCGCGAGTGCTCGGGCTTGAATGACGTGGCGCGACCGGTGTCGCTGAGGGCGAAGCCCGCCCTGAGGCGCGGCGCATGAGCAGCGAGGGCGCCATTCTCTGGCAGCCGACGGCCGAAGCGCGCGAGCGGGCCAACGTGACGCGGTATCTGCGCTGGCTCGCCGAACGCCGCGGCCTGCGCTTCACCTCATACGACGAGCTGTGGCGATGGTCCGTTCGCGACCTGGACGCTTTCTGGACCTCGATCTGGGAGTTCTTCCACGTGGCGGCGTCGGGTCAGGTGACGCGCGGGATGGCCCGCCGCGAGATGCCCGGCGCGCAGTGGTTCCCCGGGACGAGCCTCAACTACGCGGAGCACGCGCTTCGCCGCCGCGACGAGTACACGGCCATCGTATTCAAGGCGGAGGACCGGTCGATCCAGAGGCTGACGTACGCCGAGCTGTACCGCGAGACCGCGTCCGTCGCGGCGGGCCTCCGGAGCCTCGGCGTGGAAACGGGCGACCGGGTCGTCGGACTCATGCCCAACTCCCCCGAGGCCGTGATCGCATTTCTGGCGACCGCGAGCATTGGAGCCATCTGGTCGTGCTGCGCGCCGGAATTCGGCGTGTCGAGCGTGGCCGACCGGTTCCGCCAGATCGATCCGAAAGTGCTCGTGGCGGCCGATGGGTATCGATATGGGGGGCGCGCGTTCGATCGCCGCCCGGCCGTGCAGGCGCTCCAGCGGGAGCTCCCGAGCCTGTCGCGCACGGTCCTGGTTCCCCATCTCGACCCCGCCGCGACGGCGGACGGGCTTTCGAACGCCATCCTTTGGGATGATCTGCGCGGCGATGGATCGGACCTCGCGTTTGCGCGCGTGCCCTTCGATCATCCGCTCTGGGTGCTGTACTCGTCCGGCACGACCGGCCTGCCTAAGGCCATCGTTCACGGCCACGGGGGCATCCTGCTCGAGCAGCTCAAGGCGCTGTCCCTGCACCTGGACCTCACCCCCGACGATCGGTTCTTCTGGTTCACGACGACGGGTTGGATGATGTGGAACATGCTCGTCTCGGGTCTGCTCGTCGGCGCGACCGTGCTCCTCTACGACGGCAGCCCGGCCTATCCGGACATGAACGCGCTCTGGCGCTTCGCCCACGAGGCCGGCATGACCTATTTCGGCACGAGCGCGCCGTACATCCAGAGCTGCCGCAAGGCGGGGATCCACCCCGCGCGCGACTTCGGCCTCGGGTCGATCCGGGGAATCGGGTCCACGGGCGCTCCCCTCTCCCCCGAGGGGTTCGACTGGGTGTACGAGGAGGTCGCGCCCGACGCGCTGCTCGCCTCCGCGAGCGGCGGGACCGACGTCTGCACCGCGTTCGTGCTGGGGTGCCCGCTCCTGCCGGTGCGCGCGGGCGAGCTGCAGTGCCGGGGCCTCGGCGCCGCGGTGGCCGCCTTCAACGCAGCGGGGCAGCCCGTCGTCGACGAGGTGGGCGAGCTGGTGCTGACGGAGCCGATCCCCTCGATGCCCGTGCGGTTCTGGAACGATCCCGACGGCGCGCGGTACCGCGAGAGCTACTTCGACGTGTTCCCCGGCGTCTGGCGCCATGGCGATTGGATCAGGATCACGCGGGAGGGCGGCTGCGTCATCTACGGCCGGTCCGATTCGACGCTGAACCGGGCGGGCGTTCGGATGGGCACCAGCGAGTTCTACCGCGTGGTGGAGGAGGTCCCCGAGGTGGTCGACAGCCTCGTCGTCGACACGAGCCAGCTTGGGGTGGAGGGGGAGTTGCTCCTGTTCGTCGTGCTGCGCGAGGGGGCCGTGCTGGACGATGCCCTGCGTCAGCGGATCAACACCGCCGTCGCGCGCGAGCTGTCGCCGCGCCACGTCCCGGATGAGGTTCACGCCGTGGATCAGATCCCGCGCACGCTGAATGGGAAGAAGCTCGAGGTCCCCGTCAAGCGCATCCTCGCGGGCGCGCCTGCCGAGCACGTGGCGAGCCCGGACGCGATGGCCAACCCTGAGTCCCTTCGCTTCTTCGTGGATCTGGCGAGCCGGCCCGGCGCGCCGCCGAGCTGATCGATTGGCCCCACGCGCGCACGGTCGGGAGCCGATGTGCTCGAAGAAGGGTGAACGTTTTCCAACGGACCGGAACGGGATTGACGTAAACGTAACTATGGGGTATCAATTCCTCGAGAAGTGAGCGGGCCGGGCGCACCGGACGGTGCGCCGCGGCGAGGACGGCGACAGACCCGAGCGGACACGAGAGACCGTCCGATGACCCATCGTATCGGGACACTCGCAGCCGACGTTTCCCT
>DASRDP010000099.1 GCA_035652535.1 Chloroflexota bacterium | reverse complement strand
CTTCATGAGCAATCAGGCGCCGAATCATCAAGTCACCGAAGTTCAGCTTCATCCGGCGCACATTTTCGCTTAACCGGATGCTTGATGCTGGCCGTCCCATTCCAGGTTGGTGTCGGCGGACGCCTGGATTCGAAACTAGATCCGCCCGCGCGCCCTCACTGTGCGACCGTCGCCGAGACCGACAGTGGAGCTGACCCTCACGGTGGTGGTGTCAAGTTTGACCACGCTCGATGTCGCCGCCACAAGCGCCTGTACGGCTTTGTAATCAACCGCCCAGATTTGCGACTCACCCGCTTCAAGGCGGTGCGGCAACGCGGGGCCGATTAGTTCGCCGACTGGCTGCAGCGCGGTGCCCCCGGGGTTCGTCACGATCTTCCAGGAGGCGATAGTTACTGGAAGGCGGCCGACGCTTCTAACGTCGATCGCAGCTACCGGGCGTCCATAACCCTGCCGGCCCATCACGGCCCTCATGTTGTCATCGGAGAACTTCTCAGCTTCGAGCGTAATCACCATGCCGTTTCCAACGAGCCCTGGCTTGAAGGTGGCTTTTACACGGCCGCCCTCGAGAAAAAAGGTCGCGGCCTGCCAGCCTAGAGATAGACCGGCTAGCATCAGGCTCAGGACCGCGATCGCGAGGGTTGCGGTCTCGGCCTGAGTCATTGCGGGAAATGCCAGTTATCGAAGATAGTCGCTCGCGCTGCTGCTTCCATCACTTCGGCGCGGGGGCGATCGGCGTCCCCACTCTGGATTCGCCTTCGTAGCGCCGACAGTTCGTCAGCCCAAAGGTCGACATGCTCAGCCTTTTCGGGCGCACGATCCGGAAGACGATACGTCTCGGCCACCGCACGCGCTTCCGAGATCGATGCGTCCAAAGCCTCGAGGAGTGGCGTCATCCCGGCCGATGGCTGCCAGGCGCCAGCGGTGTCTAGAAGAGCCTCTTGGGCTAAATACAGCCGACGCTTGTTCGGGCTTACGACCATGTCCGACGGCCTCGGCTTGTGGTCTCTGCACCAGAAGCTCCGTTCGGCGCGCCAGTGGTCGAGGTAGTGGTAGGTCTCGCCGCGCTGGATGACGTGGCCGCAGTTTCGACACTCGCGTAGTCGTTTACTCGCACTAGCACGCACGACGGTATGAACCAGCATCGGGCCGCCTTGAGTCTACGACCGGGCAACTTGCTGGCTAACCCATTCTCAGCTCACGCAACCCGCGCAAGCGGCTTGGTGCGAAGACCACGAGCCCTAACCTGACGAATTCCGGAGCCCCGGCGCAGCCGTCTGGTAACGGACCTGGCCTGGCTGCTGTTTACGAGATCCTGCCGGCCGGTCAATACACGATGCGCCGGATGTTCTACGTCTGGCTCGGGGCTCCGACTCACGCGAATGACCTCGGCTTTGCAGGACAATTCGTCGGCGTCACGGCCTAACGGAGGTGCGTGCAAGCGCCCTTTAGATCGGTCCCTGGACCAATCGCGGCGATTTCGGGATTCAGGCTGACCCGGTTCGGTGCCGGCGGGGGCGTGATCGTGTCGTCCGGCTCGCGGGAGCTTTACGAAAACTACGGCCACTTCTAATGTGGGCGCCGTGGTTCGCGACGACCAGGCGCTGATGATCCTTATGCGTGGCATCGCCGCTGGCGACGCCGCAGTAGTAGCCCAATCGCTTGCCTCATCGCGAGCCCTGGCCTCATCGTCCCTCCGGCAGGGTGCGACGAGGCAGTCTGCGCACGACTATTTCTTCCACGAGATCGCCCACTACCTCTTCGCAGGCGACACACCGCTCCACATCGCTGCCGCCGCCCATCGAAAGGCGATCGTGTCCGACCTTCTATCGATGGGCGCGGACGTGAGAGCCAGAAACCGTCGCGGCGCTCAGCCGTTGCACTACGCCGCAGACGGGATGCCGGGTTCAGGTCACCTGGACCTAAACGCGCAGCGCGAGACCGTTATCGCGTTGCTCGAGGCCGGCGCCGATCCCAACGCGACAGATAAGGGTGGTGTCACGCCACTCCACCGGGCAGTCCGCAATCGGTGCTCATCGGCCGTCCGCGCACTCATCGATGGGGGCGCCGATGTGAGCCGGCCAAACGGCTCGGGGTCCACGCCGATGCAGCTCGCCCACTGGACAACGGGACGGGGTGGAAGTGGGTCGTCCAGCGCGAAGGCCGAGCAGAAGGTGATCGTGCAACTGCTGCTCGAGCATGGTGCGCGATAGCAGTGTCACCTCCAAGCGCGCGCACCGAGGCGGCTCGACTGACCGATCAGTGGCTAGTCGGTTCGCGATACGGAAACTGCGGCCACGATGGCTTCCTGGCCGGCGCTGACGTCAGGCCGGCGTTCCGAGCAGTTCGACGACCCTCGGCTCGTCGCGAATCGGGTCGAGGTCGGGGTCTAATCCCCATCGCATCTTCGCCCTGGACCTTCGTAACCCACTAACCTCGAGGACGTTCCATCGGTATGCGGGTGGCGCCTCGCCGGCTGCCGGTGATCCGCATTGGTGCGCTCGGGGCGTTGGTTGCGCTGGTCCTCGCGGGCATCCATATCTACCGGGCGAGCGCGTCCGGGGCCCTGGTGGACGAGCACGGTTCAGGACCAGGCGGCCAGACGACCGAAGTGTTCACCGTCCACGGGGCGTGGGATCTCCATTGGTCTTATGACTGCTCAGGGGCATCCAACGGATTCCAGAAGGTTGGCCAGTGTGACTTCCGCTTGGCCGTGAAGCGGTTGTCGGATTGTCAGGTCTCGGCTGAGAATCAAGGCGTCACCGAGCACGGTGTAAAGGGTCAGGGCGTGGTTCACAACCACACGCCCGGAACGTACTACGTCGTGGTTGACTCGGATGGCAGGTGGGCGTTCACGGTCACTGGATCCGGGCGCGGGTGGGGAGAGGGTCCGGCAGCCCACTGCAGCGACGGGTAAGGAACCGGAGCCAGACGGCCCGCCCGAGTCCGCCGATACAAAGAGCTGCCGGCGGACGTAGGCGACGCCTAGAGCATTCCCTCGACGAGCTGGTCGAGCCGCTCCGCCTGGCTGTGGATGTCTGACGCAAGGCGGCGCACGTCCGCGTCATACGCGCGATCGGCTTCGTTCACCTGCACGCTCAGCTGCTGGATCCCGGTCAGAGCCGTCTTGAACTCACGATTCAGCTTGGTCCGCGTCGTCTCGATGTCGGTCAGCATCTCGAGGAACTCTCTGCGCTCGATGATCATGTTCACGGTCAGCAGGACCGCCAGCGCGGCGGTCATGGAAGACATGAACAGGTCGATGTCGTGGCCGGTGAGCGAGGAATACACGTCACCCGCCGACGCCAGCAGCAGCGTCATCCACGGAAGCGCGAGCTGCCAGAGATCGAGCGGGACCGCCTGCTCCGCGCGCCTCGGTGCGCCGGCGGGGTAAACGGCCGCCAGCGCGATCATCAAGAAGCCCGCGAACCATCCGGTGTCGATGACGTTGCCCACCGCGCCGAACGCGTTCTGGGCGCTCAGATAGGCGAACGCGCTGTCCGCGATCGAGTAGCAGGCGATGCCCGCCAGCAGGAAGGCCATCCTTCCCGCCCGCTGCTGGCTCGCACGGCGGATTGCGAGGATGAGGATCGTGCCGATCAGGATGTCGCTGACGGGGTAAGCAAGGTCGAGCAGCTTGGTGGAGCTGCTGGATTGCCACACCGTTTTCAGCCCGAACGCCCACGCCGTCGACGTCAGGGCGATGGAGACGATGAGACCGTCGAACCAGACTCGCCAGTGCGAGGGAGTTCCCTGCGGCGCGCTCCAGAACGAGCGGATGCCGGCGATCGCGAAAGGCACCGCGGCGAGGAACCCCACGTCGGCAAGCGAGGGATACGGCGTGGGGACGTTCATGAACACTTCGTAGAACGACCACACGACCTCTCCGGCGCCCCATAGACCGGCGGAGATTCCCATGAGCGACCACCCGATCCGCTCTCGTCCGGTCGCATGGACCGCCGCCCAGCCGCAGGCGGCAGATGCCACAGCTGCCGCCACCGCCTCGCCGAGGTCGTCGAAGGCCGTCGTGCCGCGATCGCCAAGCAGGACGTTTCGCACGACGAGTGCGTACACGATGGATGCGGCCAGCACCGTCAGCGCGGTGACGGCGAACGTTCTCTGCCGGCGGTTCCAGGCGGCCCAGGCGCTCATCGACGAGCGAAAGTAAATCAGCCGGTGCGCCGGTTTCAGCCCACTTATCTCGCGAACTTCGCCCTGGACGTTCGAACCACGCGGCCTGGCGGTGCTGGCGGTCAAAAGGGGAGGATGGAGCGGTTGGATGTGCTCGCGTGGCTGATCGACTCCGACCCTGCCATCCGCTGGCAGGTGTTGCGCGACCTGACGGGCGCGTCCGCCGACGAGGTTGCCGCCGAGCGTCGACGCGTGGCGACGGAAGGTTGGGGCGCGCGGCTCCTGGCACTTCAGCGGCCGGACGGGCAGTGGGATGGCGGCGCCCCGACGTTCACGTCGGACAGGGCCGCCGAGTGGTGGCAATCGCTGCCGCCCGAAAGGAAGGGCACGCTCTTCCCGCAGTGGACCTCGACGAGCTGGAGCCTGAAGCTTCTCCAGAACTTCGGAGTCGACCCGGCGAGCCCGCAGGCCCGCAACGCGGTACGCCTCGTCCGCGAGAACTGCCGGTGGGAACACGACGGCGAGCCGTTCTTCGGGGGCGAGGTCGAGCCCTGCATCAACGGCCGGGTCGTTGCGCTCGGGTCCTATTTCGGCGACAACGTCGACCGCATCGTGGAACGGCTCCTCGGCGAGCAAATGGCCGACGGCGGATGGAACTGCGAGCAGGAGAACGGATCGACCCGCGGGTCGTTCCACTCCACGATCGAGGTGCTGGAAGGACTCCTCCAATACGAGCTGGCCACGGGCGCCCAGCCGGACGTGACGGCGGCCCGCCTCCGCGGCCACGAGTACATGCTCGAGCGGCGCATGTTTCGCAGGCTGTCCACCGGAGAGGTCATCGAACCGACCTTCACCTCGTTCTCCTACCCGACCGGCTGGTATTACGACGTGCTCCGCGGCCTCGACCATCTGCGCGCCGCCGGCGCCGCTCCGGACGCGCGGGCGGCCGAGGCGATCGAGCTGGTCGGGTCGAAGCGCGACGCGGACGGCCGATGGCCACTGGAGAACCCGCGGCCCGGACGGCTGCACTTCGCCATGGACGAGGGCGAGGGGTGGCCGAGCCGGTGGAACACCCTCCGGGCGATGCGCGTCCTCGGCTGGTACAACCAGGTGAAGATCGAGCCCGGCGCTT
This sequence comes from Chloroflexota bacterium, assembly GCA_035652535.1. Classification (NCBI taxonomy): domain Bacteria; kingdom Bacillati; phylum Chloroflexota; species Chloroflexota bacterium. The sequence continues at coordinate 2,934 of DASRDP010000099.1, read as the reverse complement.
AGCTCTCCACGAGCCGGGCGATCTGCTTCACGTGGGTCCGCTCGTGGTTGGCCAGCCACGTCGCGTACTCCATCACGGTGCGTTCGCGTGCCTTACCGGCTCCCGTGACCGTGGCTGTCCGGGACCAGGCTTCCTCGGGCAGATGACGGAGCAAGTCAAGAAGCTCGGTCCTCTGCGCCACGAACGCCTTCAAGGATGACCCGAATTCCAGCTCGGGATAGTTCGTCTGCTTGATCCAGGTTCTAGGGTTTACGGCTCGAAACGTCGGATGGTCTTCGCGGACGATCCGGGCGATGTAGCCGCCCCACATGTCCGAGCACGACCGCAGGTGGGCGAGCACGTCATTGACGGACCACGTGGCTGGACTCGGGGCGCGATGCAGTCCGGCTGCAGGGACATGTTCCGTAGTCGTGGCGATGGCCTCAGGCTGCTCCCGGAGCCGCGTCAGGACCTGGTCGATCGTCAGCGATTCGTCGTACATGCGAGCCTCGATACGTCCTGCGCAAAACGTTGCGTGCGCGGCCGTTGCCTCGTTTGCCGGCCGGAACCCCATTTTGATTGATGGGACCGGCTCGGCCGTCCTTGACGGAGCGTTACCCTCAACCCCGGCAGATGGAAGGACACGGCCGGACCAGGAGGCGTTGAGCGGAGGGTCGCGAATGGGCAGCACGTTCGTCTTCTTCCCTGAAGGCGCGTTCGGACCGACCAACAACTGCGTCGGCATCGGCGACGTGCTTCGCCGGCGCGGCCATCGCGTCGTCTTCATCATCGAGGAGTCGTTCAAGGGAACACTCGAGGCGAAGGGATTCGAGGAACGCCTCATGCGGCTTGGCCCTCCACCGGCCGAGCCCGAGGCGCCCGGCCAGTTCTGGAAGGATTTCATCCGCGACACCGCGCCGGTGTTCCGTCGCTCGACTCTGGAGCAGCTGGAGGGGTTCATCGCCCCGACCTGGCAGGCGCTCGTCGACGGAGCCCGTTACGTCGACGAACGCCTGGCGGAGATATTCGACGAGCTGCAGCCTGACGTGATCATCGAGGACAACGTCGTAGGGTTTCCCGCGATCTCGGCGAGCGGGCGACCGTGGGTTCGCATCGCGTCCTGCAACCCGCTGGAGATGAAGGACGACACGCTTCCGCCCGTATTTTCCGGCTACCCGAGCGGGACGAGGTCGGGTTGGGACGAGTTCAAGGACGAGTACGCGAGATGCGTGCGGGACATGCAGCGAGAGTTCTCGGAGTTCTGTGTTTCCCGTGGCGCGCCGCCTCTGCCCGAGCTCGAGTTCATCGGCGAGTCGCCATGGCTGAACCTCTACCTGTACCCAGCCGAGCTCGACTATGCGCGTAGCCGTCCTCTCGCGCCGACCTGGCGGAATCTCGAAACCTGCGTGAGGTCGACGGACGCGGCGTGGGACGCGCCCGACCGCGACGGACGTTCGCTCGTTTACGTCAGCCTCGGCTCCCTCGGATCCGCCGACGTCCCGCTGATGAAGAGGCTCGTCGACGTCCTATCGAGGACGCCACACCGCTACATCGTCAGCAAGGGCCCGCAGCACGACGCGTATGAGCTGGCGCACAACATGACCGGCGGCGAGTTCCTGCCCCAGGCCTCGATTCTCACGCACGTCGATCTCGTCATCACGCACGGCGGCAACAACACGACGACCGAGTGCATGTACTTCGGCAAGCCGATGATCGTGCTACCGATCTTCTGGGACCAGCACGACAACGCTGCGCGGGTTCACGAGATGGGATACGGCGTGCGCCTGCCGACGTATGCGTTCGACGACGGCGAGCTGAGTTCGGCGGTCGACCGGCTCCTGGCCGACGAGCCGCTCCGCCGGCGTATGCACGCCGCGTCCATCGGTCTCCAGGCGCGCCCAGGCACGAAGCACGCCGCGGACCTGATCGAGGAGGTGGCGCAGCGCCGTGCCGCCGGGCGCGCGGAGACCAGGGCTTAGCGGTCAGGACAATCCCCATTTCGCAGGGTCGTCGAGAACGGTCGCGGCGGCCACGTTTTGCGCACTGGCGGCGTCGGCGCTCGAGAGTCCTGAGCGATATGTGAGCCCCGCGGGACTTTCGAGAAATATGGACGCGTAAAAGACGCAGGCCGCGAGGTATGTCCCCTCCTCCGTGGGGTGGCTGCCGTCATCCTGCCAGAGGCCGGAGCCCCGGCCCTGCGCGACCTGCGACATCCACGCCAACCCGACCGGAGCGACTTTGGCGTGCTGCCGGCGGGCGATCGTGGTGTAGCCGTCGTCGATGGCCGCCTGCATCGTCGGGTAGTCGGGCAGGCTCTGGGCCGGCCATCCGTTGCGGTGCGCCCAGGTGATGAAGAACAGCGGCTGGGCCCCGGCGAGGCGAGCCTTGTCCGCGAGGTCCTCGGCCGCCGGGTACATGTATGCCTCGCGCAGGCTCTCGACCGCCGGGATCTCGCTCTGCTCCTGCAGGATGACGAGATTCCATTTCGAGGAATTCAGCGTGCTCTCGGTCTGAGCAGCACGATCGTGGTCGGCGAGCGTCCAGCCGCCCGGTGCTTGCGTCGCCGTCTCGACTCGGTGGCCGCCGGACCAGGCGAGATCCGCGAACATCGTCGGCAGGTCGTTGGTAGACGTGTAGCTGTTGCCGATGAAGAAGATGCGCGTGCACGCGCTGCCCGACTGACATCCCGGGTTGGCATCCCTTCGCAGGTAAAGACCGAACGCGAGAGCGAAGACCGCGGCGACGGTCACGACGGCCAGCACCCACCGCACGCGGCGGCTCGGCCTCAAGCCATTTCCGGCGCCCACGCCGACACGATAGGCGCGTCTCGGCTCGGCCGGCCCGGCGTCGGGAAGCGTTCCTGTCGAATTCCTCCTTCGCCGTTCGTCCTATGAGTGCTGCAATCGAAACCGCACGAGGAGAAATGGCATGAGCAAGTTCATCTTCCTTCAGTAC
>DASRDP010000098.1 GCA_035652535.1 Chloroflexota bacterium | reverse complement strand
GGACACACCCGATTCCAGCACGATTGTCGTCCACTGGAGCCGTCCGTTCATTGACGCGGATACGCTCTTCACCACGGTCCGCGGGATCCCCCTCCCTGAGCACATCCTGAAAGGACCATATGAGGCGGCGAAGGACGGATTCACCGACCTCCCCTATTGGAGCACGAATTTCGTCGGCACGGGACCATTCCGCCTTCGGCAGTGGGTACAGGGCAGCTATATGATCGCCGACGCCAATCCGCAGTACGTGCTCGGCGGTCCCAAGCTGGACACCATCGAGGTGCGCTTCATCAACGATGCCAACACGATCGTCGCAAGCCTCTTGAGCGGCGAAGTCGAGCTCACCTTGGGGCGCAACATCTCGCTCGAATCGGCGCTACAGACGCGGGACCGCTGGCCGAACGGGCGGATGGACGTGGGCCTCAAGAGCTGGATCGCCCTCTTTCCCCAGTTCCTCAATCCCACCCCAGCCACGCTGACCGACGTCCGACTCAGACGCGCGCTCCTGCTCGCGATTGACCGCAAGCAGCTCACGGAGACGCTGCAGGCGGGGCTCACGCCGGTTGCCGACGATATTTTTGCTCCCGGCACCGAGGAGTATGCGGCCGTCGAGCGCGATATCGTGCGCTATCCGTTCGATCCCAAGCAGGCAGCGCAGCTACTCACCGACCTGGGCTATCAGGCGGGACCAGATGGCACGCGGCAGGACGCCGCGGGGCAGCGACCAACGCTGGAGATCCGGACCATCGCCGGCGATGACATCATCGAGAAGACGACCTTCGCCGTGGCCGCTGGTTGGCAACAGATTGGCCTGGGCGCCGACCCCTTCCCGATCCCGATCCAGCGCGTCCGCGATCGGGAATGGCGGGCCACGTTCCCGTCCTTCGAGCTGCTCCGCCAACCGAACGATGCGCCGGCGGTCACGCGGGCCCACGGATCTGAGACGCCACTGCCGGAGAATAACTACACGGGCAACAACCGCAGCCGCTACCGGAACCCTGAGTTCGACGCCCTGCTCGACCGGTACGTGGCGACAATCCCCAAGGCAGAGCGGACGGATGTGCTCGCCCAGATCGTCCATCACATGACTGACCAGCTTGTGTGGATGGGCCTCTTCTACAACGCCGAGGCGACAATGATCGCGAACCGCGTTGAGAATGTGGGAGCCAATAACGCGGGATCGAGCACCCAGGCATGGAATGCCTACACCTGGGATGTCCAATAGCAGAGGGGGAGTCGCAGATGCTGACCGACGACGTGTTTCGCGCCCTCTTGGTCGAGTATGTCGGCGTCGCGTTCGAGCCCGAAGACCGGGAGCGCTTGCGCGCGGTCGTCGAGCGGCAGCAGGCGCGGATGCGGGAGCTGCACGCCATCGACTTCGGTGGGGATGACCCGCGCACCACACAATACGTCGAAGATTTTCGGCTGCCCCGTTATGCCTGACCTGTCGCTCCTGCCCATTCACGAGCTAGCCCCGATGATCGAGAGCCGAGACGTGTCGCCCGTCGAGGTGACGCGGGCGCTCTTTGACCGAATTGACCGCCTGGAGCCGCGTCTCCGCTCCTTCATTCGTCTGGAGCCCGAGCAGGCCCTGACGCAGGCCCTGGCCGCGGAGGTGGAGATCGCGCGCGGTGGCTATAGGGGGCCCCTCCACGGGATTCCCCTCGGGATCAAAGACAACATCGCGGTCGCGGGCTGGCCGACGACCAGCGGATCGGCGCTGATGAGTGAGTTCGTCACCGATTACGACGCGACGGTCGTCCAGCGGTTACGGGCGGCGGGCGCAACGATCGTCGGCAAGAACAACATGCACGAATGGGCGATGGGCGGCTCCTGCTCGAACGGGCCCTTCGGCACCGTTCACAATCCCTGGGACGAGACCCGTGTGCCCGGGGGTTCGAGCGGTGGGTCCGCCGCGGCGGTGAGCGCCTCGCTGATCTATGGGTCGCTCGGAACAGATGGCATGGGGTCGATCCGGACGCCAGCGTCTTACTGCGGGGTGGTCGGGTTCAAGCCGACCTACGGGCTGGTGAGCCGGTTTGGCCAGCTGCCGCCGACGAGCTCGACGAGCGATCACGTGGGGCCGATCACCAAGGATGTCCGCGACGCGGCCATTTTGCTGGGCGCAATCGCGGGATACGACGCGAACGATCCCACGTCTATTCAGTCGGCCTCCGTCGATTACCACGCCGAGGTCGGGCGGCCGCTCAGCGGGCTCCGGGTTGGGGTACCGGTGAGTTACTTCTTTGAGAATGCCGAGCCGGAGATCCAGGCGCTCGTGCACGAGGGGGTCCGTCAGCTCGCATCGATCGGCGGGGAGGTCCACGAGATTCACATCCCCTGGGTGGAGAAGATCGGCCTGGTGAGCGCAGCCCAGGGCAACGAAAGCAATGCGTTCCTCCTTCAGTACGCCCGATTGGGTCCGCAGGCCTTCGCGGACCGCACGATCTGGGAGCGCGTGATCGCGGGACAGTTCGTGCGGCGGGCAGACGCGGCGCAGGCGGGCAGGCTCCGTAGCCTGATCCGTCGGGAGTTCGCCAACGTGCTCCAGGAGGTGGATGTCATCGTGACCCCGACGAACCCGACGCCGGCGTTCTTGATCGACGTGACGGGCGATCTTCCTGGCGGCAAGCCGGGCGGGAATCTCGCGATCACTAATGCGCTCACGTCGCCGTTCAACTTCACCGGCATGCCCGCCGTTTCGGTTCCGTGCGGGTTTACCGCTGATGGTCTCCCCGTTGGGATGACGATTTCGGGTCGCCACTGGGAAGACGCGCTCGTCCTGCGCGCGGCGCACCAGTACCAGGTGGCGACCGGTGGCTACCGGTCGCCGCCCATCACTTGACCGTCACAATCGTGGGTCAGGCCCAACTCGGGCGGGCGTCTTATCCCGAAGGATCGGCGCGCCCGTAGAGGCGATGTCCGCGCCCACGCCTTCGAAGAGGCCGCGGCGCTGGAGGAAGTCCAGAAAGATCGCGTCCCATTCCCACGGCTGCTCCATGTTGCAGGAATGGCCAGCGCCGCCGATGGTGACGACTTCGCAGTCGGGCACGTTGCGCTGCAGCTCCCACGTAGAGTCGTGTGAGTTGTCCTCGCTCCCCGTGATGACGAGCATCGGCGCCTTGATGCCGGAATGGAGCCACTCGGGGTCCGGCTCGCCGAGCGCGCGGAACATCTCCACGATGGTGTTCGCATCCGCCCAGCGGTTGCGCTCGACGAAGATGCGCGCGAAGTAGCTGGCGAGCGGAGTGGCGCGAAACGGGGCGCTGTAGTCCTGGAAGGTGTGATCGAAGCGGAACGCGACGCCCCGAGCGCCGTACTCGCGGCGACGCTTGACCGTGAACTCCTTGTTTCCGCCAAACCCGGTCCCCGAAACGACCACGGCCAGGGTCTGCTCCGGCCGCATGTTGGCCATGTGCTGGACGACGCTCGACCCGACGGATTCGCCGACGATAATCGCTCGATCGCTGGTGACCTCCTCGATCGCTTCCCAGCATGCCTGCGCGATGTCTCGCATCGTCAAGCCCGGGGAGGCCTTGGGAGACTTGCCGTAGCCCGGCAGATCGATGCCGATGCAGCGGAACCAGGTGGAGAGGTGCGCCATCTGGTAGATCCAGCAGGTGTGATCCATCGGGTTGGGGTGCACGAAGGCGACCGGCAGTCCACTCTTGCCCAGCTGCTCCCAGTACAGGGGTCCGTTGATGTGCTCAGCCATTTCTTCCCTCCTTGCGGCGTCCCCTCCCCTTGAAGGAGGGTCGCAGTGAAGCCTCGGCAGCTCGAGAGCTGCCGACAAACCAGGCGATCAGCGTGTTCCACTTATACGCTTCGCGGTGGTTCTTGACCACAGTCCCCGCCAACTCGGGAAAGATTCGAGCGGTATACGCCGAGGAGGTCCGAGGGCGCGCCGCCGATCTCGGGATGCCCCGGCGCCGGAATGGCCGCGTCACGATTGGGTATCTCCCCTTGGTGGACCTGGCAAGCCAGAAATCTCGCTGAGGTCGCCGAGCAAATGCACGGTAACGCCCTGAATCGCGACGCCGTCGCCGGGAGCTGATCACCCGTGAAGAGGAGCGCGCGACCAAGCGGGCTTTGGATCTACTCGTGGGCGAGAAGGGTGTCTTCTCATTTCGGAGTCCGGACGATCAACTGTAGCCAGGGCTTTCGGTCTATGACACAGGCCCAATCGAGAATTCGAAGGGGCTACGGAGTGGTGTCGTCGCTCCGGACGACGAGGACCGAGCATGGTGCGATGTCGACGACCCGGTCGCTGGTGCTACCGAGCAAGCGCTTCATCACCCCCCGGTGGCCGTGCTGGCCGACGATGATGAGGTCGGCACGAATCTGGCTGGCGAAGTCCACAATTGCCTGTGCCGCGTGACCATGCACGGTCTCGGTCTGCAGCGCGACCGCATGTGACTCTGCCTCCCGTTGCGCCTCCGCCTGGAGTCGCTCAAAGTACGCTGCCACTGCGGACCCTTCAGCCTGCACCTTGTTGGCAGCGGAGGCGTAGTGCGGGAGTGGCTCCTCGACCGACAAGGCCCAGAGGTCGGCACCGTCCTCTTTCGCCACCTGGATGCCGTGGCGTAGGGCGCACCACCCACTGGGTGAGCCGTCGAATCCCACGAGAACTCGGTGAAACACGCCCCACCTCCGCGTGAAGGTTCATCCCGACGTTATGCGCAGTCGAAAGAAGTCCCGTGCGACTCTCGCGACGAAGTCACTGTCGGCTACTCACGAAGCTTTCGACTCGGAGGAACCGTGCGTCCCCAAAGCTACGAGCCTCTGGCGGTGGTGACTTCCGCCGGCAGTCGCTCGACCAGGACGCAGCAAGGGGCGTGGTCGACGAGCCGGTCGGCGGTGCTGCCGATCAAATGGTGCCAGGGATTGGCATGCCCGCGGTGCCCCACGACGATCAAGTCGACGGCGGCATCGCGGGCGAACTCGATAAGCCGGTCGGCGGCATGGCCGGTCACTGTTCGCGTCCGCAAGGCAACTCCTTGCTGCGCGGCTGCCTCGCGGGCAGTCTGCTGGACCTCGCGGAAGTAGCTGTTCTCCCGTTCCTCCTCCTCCTGGACCTCGTCGATGGTCCCCGGAAAATGGGGAAGGTGGTCCTCAACGGACAGCACCCACAGCTCGGCGCCATGTGCCTGGGCGATGTCGAGCGCTCGATGGAAGGCTGCCCAGGATGTGTCTGATCCATCGAGTCCGACCAATATCTTTCGGAACACTGCCACCTCCTTTGGTGGCCACGCGTCGGGCCTACCGGGCCACGAGCACTCCGCAGGGAGCGAGGCCGACCACCTTGTCTGCGGTCCGGCCGACTGGTCCCGGGCGCTGGTTCCCGGCACCGACGACCAACAGGTCACAGTCGTTCGTCTCACAGTACTGGACGATCGCTTCCGCCGGATAGCCGCTCAGCACCTGCCCTTGCACCTCCACGCCCGAGCGGCGCGCGGTACCGACCGCGGCCTCCACGGCCGCGTGGAGCTGCCCGTTCCGCCTGCCGCCCTCACCGCCAGGCGCGAAGGGGGGTAATGGCTCGTCAACGCCGAGCACGGTCAGCTCGGCATGTTCGGCGCGGGCGATGCCGATGGCCCGATGCAGAGCGACGTCGCTTGCCGGTGTGCCATGAACTGCGACCACGATGTTTCGGTATGCCACCGATTCGTCCTCACTCGCGTTGTTGCTGGTTATTCCTCAGCGTTATCCAGCAGAAACCCGCGGCGCTTCGAACGACCGCGCTACGCTCAGCCGGACTCGTTCCTCCCAGGCAGTAACTGAGCATGAAAAAAGGCCCCTGCCCAGGTACCAGGCAGAAGCCATCAGACGCGGCGCGCCAGTTCGCTCCCAGATGGGAGCCCGCGGACTTCATCGCGGCAACGACATCATAGCAGCGAGCGAGTCGAATGATCAACGAACTGCGCGATTACGTCCCCGGGGCACGCCGGGGCGTAGAACCGCGCGGCGGCACTGCCGCTCAGACGAGGTTCGGATTGGCAACGCGGATCTCCTTTGAGATGATCCGCCCCTCGGTATCCACCTGGTACACATATACCTCGCCGGTGCCGATGTCGAGACCCGGGATTGCTTCATCGGCGATGCTCTCGAGGTGCTTGATCAGCGTCGTACTCGTACTTGTTGCGACTTCCACGTGGGATCTCTATGATGACCTCAATACCTTCCACCGCTTCCGGGCCGTCTAGGACGTGCCATCCCCCACTTCTCCACCCTGGCGCGCGACGGCGATAAAGAGCGGGATCGCCGCCAGTTCTGCCACGACTGAGAAGGTGACGAGTCCCATGAGCGACACGTTATAGAGGAGGCCCAGCACGACACTTCCGAGAAACCAGAAGACCCCGTAGCCCGAGGTAAAGAGGCCGTACGCGGAGGCGCGGCGCTGACGCGGCGCCATGTGGGCCACAGCCGCGGGCACGATCGATTCGTGGACACCCATGCCCAGGCCCCAGAGCGCGATCCCGAGAAGACCCAGACAGATGCCGCCGAAGAACACGAGGGGCGCGAAAAGGGCCGAGACCAACGTCAGCGGAATCAATACCCAGATCCCGAATTTGTCGAACAGCTTTCCAAAAATGATGGAGCCCGTTCCACTAATCCCCATCGCCAGGGCGTAAAAGGCCGGTAGCCAACTGTCGGAGATGTCGCTTGTCCGTTCGAGGTGGTAGGCCATGAAGGGGAAGTCCGCGAATCCCACCGCGACGAGCACCGCCCCCGCGAGGTAGACCCAAAACACCCGGGGGAGCCCCTGCGCGTTAACCTCGAGAGGCGAGCTGTCCATCTCCTCCGGGCGCGGATAGGAGAGCCGGGCTCCAACGAGGAGGCTCAGCATCACGACGGCCGAGATGCCAAGCGACGCGAAGGCAACCCGGTACTCGCCACGTGCCGCTAGGACGAGCGCGACGGCCAGGGGGCCGAAGAGGGCGCCAAACTGATCGAGGGCCTCGTGGACGCCGAAGGCCCACCCATAGCCGATCTCCTTCCCTGCGTGGGAGAGCATGACGTCGCGTGGAGGATTCCGTATGGCCTTTCCGACGCGCTCCTGGATGACGAGCAGGGCCGCAATCTGCCAATTGGGGGCCAGGGCGAGCAGGGGCACCGCCGCCATCTGGATCACGTAGCCGAAAATCGTGATGGGCCAGAACTGGCCGGTGCGATCCGCCGCCCTCCCCGAGAACAGGCGAATCCCATACCCGAGGAGCTCGCCGAAGCCGGTAATGATTGCAATGGCAGTGGCGCCGGCCCCCAGTAGGCCAAGATAGGGCCCAATGATGCCGCGGGACCCCTCGTACGTGAAGTCAGCAAAGAAGCTCATGATGCCAACGAGCACGATGAACTTGATCGCTCGTCGCCTCACCGTGCTGTACCCGGTGTAGTTTTCAGTGACGGCCTGATCAGTGGAGATCTCCACGCCCTGCCTCCTTCGCCTACTTAGCTTGACTCCCTCGAATCACCTAGCCTCCCTATTTCGGTTTCTGTTTGCTCCGCGCGGCTAAATCGGACCCGCGCAGGAACGCCGCCGCGTGTAGGATGCGCCGTTTGCGTAGGTGAGCCCGCACCGCCGCCTCCGCTGTTGATTCCCCAGGCTCGACGCGTCCCTTTGGCATGACCCAGGCACCCGAGGCGGTGCGTAACAGCAGGACTCGATCGGCGTGGTAGACAACGCCTCCGGCGGAAACCTCTGTCGTTCGCGTCCCCTGGTTCGGCGCGGTGTTCCCTGCCACGAGTGCCAGCCTCCAACTCCGTAGTCCGAGGGCACAAAAAAGCTTCTACTGCCCAATGACGCCTGGCAGTAGAAGCTATCAGCCCCATAGTAGCGGCACTTCGGCCCGCGGCCGAGCGAGCTTCATCGCTCATGTCATTATAGGCACATGGGCTGCACCGCGATCGGATCGGCCCTTACGCGATACGGAGCGTCGCTCCGACGACGAAGACGATCACGCCGCCGCCCATGAGCATCGCGGCCCAGCGCACGGGACTCACATATGGCTCCGTAAGATCGAGCTCACGCTCCGCGTGGATAGCTCGGGACGGCGCCGCGCGGGTGCGATGATGAGGAGTCGGCGCTGAACGCCGCAATGGAGCGCCGCATTGAGGCGGGGGATGTCATAATCATCCCCTACGAAGGTCCGAAGGGCGGACCGGGAATGCGTGAGATGCGAGCGGTGACCGCCACGCTCTCTGCACCCACGACCCAGACTTCGCGCCACACCGAGGCACAGCAAAGGCGTTGCCATGTTAGAGATCGACATTCCGGGATGGAAATGTCTGCATCTCGAGCACCTCGTGCTCGACGTTAACGGTACCGTTGCTCTGGATGGATCGCTCTTACCCGGGGTTATTGATCGCATCGGGCTCATCCGTGGCCTCCTCGAACCACACCTCCTTTCAGGAGATACCTACGGTCAGCTCGAAGTAGTGGCCGCTCAGCTCCAAGCGAACGCCGTCCGCATTTCTGCCGATGGTTCAGCCCCCGAGCGGAAGGCGGCATTCATTCGAGGTCTTGGCACGAAGAGCGTCGTGGCGGTGGGGAATGGAGCCAATGACGCTGCAATGCTCCAAGAGGCCGCGCTCGGGATTGGCATTCTCGGCGGCGAAGGGCTCGCGGTTGGAGCGCTGCAAGTTGCGGATATCGTAGTCCCGTCAATTCTGGATGGACTCGATTTGCTCGCCAATCCGCTCCGACTCGTGGCAAGCCTCCGACGGTGAAGATCTGGCAGATGAACCGCACGTCACGTGTGCTTGACTGGGTCTATCCGTTCCCAAGACGGTAGCTCAGGCCCGTTTGCCGCTGTGATGACGGGCTGAACGGGCGCGGGCCTGGCTAAGCGAAGCGCGTGCGCTAATTCCAGGCATTGACGCTCCAGGGTCCGAAGCCGTTCCCGTTCTCGGTCAGCTCCCGCGTCCATAGCAGCCAGTCTGCCTCGCGCCATTTCCACCGCCCCGCGAATGGCGGTGATAATGCGCTCCCAATTCTGATCGAGATCGAGAGCGAAGCTGCGGAAGCTGTCCTCTACGTTTTGAACCACGGCCCAGCGGAGATTCTCGACATTGCGGGAGACGAGCCGCGTCGCCTCATCCACCAATCGATGCTTCAGGCGCCTCATGCGACGATCCATCGGAAGCAGTCTCTCCAAGAGGCTTGGCGAGATCGGAATGGGATTGAAGAGTGAGCTCCAGTCGTGGGTCGTCCAGTAGGGCCGATGCCGGATCTCCAGGGGGTTGTGCGCTGGCACGCCTCCATAGGGGATTTCGAACAGCTCTGCGGCCGTCTGTTGGACTGAGCATATCAGCTCGTCGGCACGCTCTTGATGACCGGTGAGGACCGCTTGGAGGCGCTGGTCGATGGTCGCGGTCTCTTGTGTGAAGAGCTCCTCGAAGAGCTGCGGGATTGCTTCGGCGGTGCGAGCTCTCCCGATCCTGGCCAGCTCGGCGGGATTGCCCGCCGGCGTCGCTGCTCCCTCGACGACCCCGGCCAGCGAATCGCAAATCCGTTTGTTCAGCAGTGTCGCTTCCTCATTGATGAAAGCGATGACCCGGCGGCGGTCACCGTCGAGCAGGTCCTGCAACGTGAGCCGTTGCTGCTCAGCTTCCTTCACCTTGGCCTCGAACGTCGCGAGGCGCTGCTCGAGCTCGGCCAGCGATAGATCGAGCGTACGCCCTTGCAGGCGGACTCGAAAGAGCGCGTCGATAACGAGGGCCTCAGCCTTCGACGAGACCGCCGCACGCACCGTGCGCTCCTTGTCCTCGGCGAGAAAGTCGAGGAGGTGCTGCTCCACGACGGCCATCCCGCTATCCGCCCAGAGTGCGACATTCCCGCTGACTCGCGCCTCGAGCCCCTGCCGCGCGGAGACGACCCAAATGGCGAGTTGCTCCCCGAAGACTCCTTTGGTAGCCAGGGTGCTGCGGAGAAACTCGACGACCTCCTCACGATCCGCCTCATCGAGACAGTCAGCTTTGTTCAAGACGTAGAACGCGCGAGCCACGTGTCGCTGGACCGCTTGGAAAAAGTCGACCTCGACTTCCGTGACCGGCGGATCGGCGGAGACGACGAACAGAGCGGCATCACACTGTGGGAGGAGATCAAATGTCGTCTGGGTATTGTGCTGAAATGTCGAGCCGATCCCCGGAGTGTCGATGAACACCACCCCACGCTGGAGCAGATGGCTCGGATGCTCCACCTCCACCCGGTCAACCTGGCGTTCGTTGTGGGGGTTAGCCCGCTCAGAGATGAACTCGACCAGCGTGGCGGCCAGCTCCGCGGGATCATCGCTGGCGAACTCTTGGTGGCGCCCATCCTGGAAGATCACCCGCACGAGCCGTTGGGGTCCCCCCGAGAGCCAGGTCGGGATGGACGTCACCGGTGTGACGCCGAAGGGAAGAAGGGGCTCCCCCAGCAGGGCGTTGAGCAGCGTGCTCTTGCCCCGCTTGAACTGGCCGAGAACGGCCACGTGGAGCCGAACCTCCACCAACTGCTCGTGGAGTCGCTCCAGCCGGCCGCGCTCGGCGGCAGTGTCCGCGCCGATCTCCGCGAAGAGATCCGCGGCATCCGCGACGGTCGAAAGCAGTTCGTCCATCATGGTCCGAAGGTCCAGGGCACCAGGCTGCCGCTCAATGGTCAGGACCCTGCACCTGCTACGACTGCGCAGTGGCGGGTGAGGCCATCCCGAGTGACCGCTGCGCCGCTTGGCGCACGCGCATCGAAGGATCGTTGTCCGCGGCCCACCTGAGCGCCTGATATGCTCCTGGCCCACCGATGGCAGCAAGCGCTTCAATCGCCCGGAGCCGAACAGTCAGAAAGCTTGGGCGCTCCAAGAGATGCTCGAGCGCGGGTATCGCTTCAATGCGCCCGATCTGGCCGAGTGCCGTCGCCGCCGACTCGAGCAGTCCAAGCTCATTCCTCTCGGTGACGACATGACAAAGCGGCCCGACCGCTCGCTCGGCGTGAAGCTCACCCAGGATCGCAGCGGCGCGTGCAGGGGTGTCGGGTTCCGGATGGTCAAGGGCGCGAATGAGCTTCGTGACGTAGTCGATCTCCGGCACCGTTGCGACGTCGGCCCCACACCGCCAGCAGGTTTTGGCGCCTGGGAGCTGCTCAGCCCAGCACTCTGTGCAGTAGACGGTCGTCATTGACCCCTCCTACGTCCCTCGGTCCCACTACGGCTCCGGGCAACAAAAAAGCCTCCACTGACCATTTGGTGGGCAGTAGAAGCTATTAGTCAGGGGACTGACGGTTCGGGTGCGGATGCACCTCTCGCGAGCTTCATCGCGAGGCTCACATCTATCATAGCACCGCGGCGGATCCCGCATCAGCAATCCGCCTCACGCGCGGAGGGTCACCGGCGCGACGCCCTCTCCCTCCTCGAAGATGCGCCGGTAGAGGTCCTCACCGTGGCTGGTGGGCAAAGGCTCACCCTCGACCAGTCGAAAGGTCCGGGTCCCATCGGCTAGCCGGTCAGCTCGCAAGAAGCGCCCGACGTCTCGCTCCTCGCCGTACCAGTAGTGCGCCAGTTCAAACGAGTGGGTCACGAAGAAAACCTTGACGTTCGCATCTAACAGTGCCCGGATGATACCGCTGGCAATTTCGGCGCCCTCGCGTTCGTTCGTCGCCGCGAACGACTCGTTGAAGAGGACCATGCCGTGCGGGGTCACCCGGTCGGCGATCTTGCTCATCCTGCCGAGCTCTTCGTCCAGCTTCCCGCTCTCCATCGTCGGATCTTCCTCGCGCTTGAAGTGCGTGAAGACGCCGGCACAGGTGTTGGCACGGAACCGCTCGGCTGCCACAACCATGCCGCACTGCATCATCAGCTGGGCGAGGCCCACGCTTCGCAGGAACGTCGACTTCCCACCCTGGTTCGCGCCAGTGATCACGACCAGTCGCATGTCATCGGCATCCAGATCATTGCCGACGACCCTGCCTCGCATGCGCAGACTGAGGCAGACGTCGTACAGCCCGCGGCCAGAGAGCATTGGTCTCTCTCCTGCCAAAGACTCGGGAAAACATACCGGCTCACCCTTCGCTATCAACTGGCTCAGCAGATTGAGACAGGCGATGTAGAAGCCCAGCTCGGCTCGCACCATCCCGAAGAAGCTGAGAATGTGATCGCCGGCTTGGGCGACGGCGTTGGCCGTGAGGTTGATGCCCCGGCGCCTCAGCTCGGATAGCGCCTGTGTCCCCGCTTCATCGCGGGGCGCGATGACAAGGGTGAGGGGCGAACTTCCTCGGAAGGGAAGCCACCGCCACCATCCCCGCTTGAACTGTCGCGGCTTCCGCAGCACGTAGTCGACACCCTTGTTCCCCTTGCCTAGCCGGGCGCTGACCAGCACGCCATGGCGAAACCGGAGCCGTTTCAGGTGATCGTCGACGCACTGGAGATACTCGTCGTCAAGCTCCGTGCGGACCATCTGAAAGAACCTGGCAAATCCATCGGATTGGAACTGCCCGCCGTGTGCGTCGGCGATGGACCGCAGCCTTCGCAGCAGGGGCATGAACCCATCAAGGACCTCGGTCGCGCCGTGCAGCACGGAGTCGGGGGATGGCAAGAAACTGCGCCAGATCTTCCGCTCCCGCTCGATCGCCTCGACGGCGATGGCGTAGATCTCCCGAACAACGGTCGACTGCTCGATGCAGTCGCGAAGCACGCGCTGCCGGTAGACGATCTCGCGCGGGTCCTCGAGGCTGGACAGTACTGCCTTCCGTGCCACATCACGCAGGAACGGGTCGCCGAGTGCCATCGCATCGAAAAGCACATCCAGCCCCAAGTCCTGCGTGAGCTCCGCTTCCTGCGTCGGGAGCTCCGCGCCCAGATCGAAGTCTCGGTTCGGATACATCAGGAACGCCTTCATCGTGCGATCCGCTCCTTCAAGCGCGCGTAGCTCAGACCGTACTTCGCGGCCAGGGCAGCCGCATACGCACGACCATCGGCGGGCCGCCGGACGATCTTGTAGGTGCGCACCGCCGGGTCGTCGGGCGCCACGGTGCTGACCATGCTGACGGTGGTCGCACTGAGAGAGGAGAGGTCGTCCAGAAATGTCACACAGACGCAGAGGCAGTCCAGCTGCGTGATGCGCCCTAGGACCTTGGTGCTGAGAGAGAGCGCATCTCTGAATGTGGTCGAGGTGAAGATCTCGTTCAGAATGATGATGCTGGACGAAGTGGCGGCCGTAAGAATGTCGTGAATTCGCACGAGATCATCCTCGAGCTTCCCCCGCAGGCTCGCGAGCTGCTCCTCGCGCTCGAAGTGCGTGAACAGCTGATCGAATACGAAGAGCCTGGCCCTTTTGCCGGGCACCGGACAACCGAGGCTGGCCAGATAATGAAGTTGCCCGAAGGTTCGGGCGAAGGTCGACTTGCCCCCCTGATTCGGGCCAGTCACGACGACCACCCGCTCCGGATCCTGCAGGGAGAAGTCGTTGCACACCACCAGGGTGCGCTGAGGGACGAGTCGGTTGGCCAAGGCGAGGTCGAAGGTCTCGCAGGCTGAGACCTCCTTGGAGTGATCTGACACCTGCGGATAGCAGAACGCCAGGCCGGCCGCCGTGAACCGGTGCATGTACTCCATGTACGCCGCATAGAACTGAATCTCTCGATCGAATCTGGCGATGGTTTGGTCCACATACTCGCTATGGCGATCGCAGAAGCTGTCCAAGGCCCGAAAGAGATCGGGGTACAGAAGAGCGACTCTGTCTAGAATGCCGGCTTCTACGTGGTTCATCTCGGGCCTGCTGGAAAACTTGGCTCGATAGTCTGTGACGTCGCCTTGGCGAAACCTCTGGAACGTGGCCTCCACTTCTGCCGCATAGTCCGTTTCGGACTCATGCCTGCTTACAGTGATACGGTCGCCCTCGATTTGGAGACAATAGGCGATCCGCGCGAACTCATCCTGCAGGTCGTTTGCGTCACCGACCAGCGAGGCGAATGGTGTGGATCCGACATAGCCCGAGAGGTATTCCTCGAAGGCGACAAGACCGCGTGATGCGATGGGAGCCCCGGTCAACCCCGCCCGGAGGCCAGTGACGGCTTTGGTGTAAATCGACACCGCGTCCAAGAACCAGCTTTCCTTCTGGTACTTGTAGTAGAGCTTGTCGGCCTGGGCTAGGTGCTCCCGCATGGCGAGCATGGCGCGAGCGAATGCCATGATGCTGTCCCACACGGGCTGACGCTCGAGGTCGCGGAAGACTTCGTGCCGGTAGGTGATCGCATCGACGTCCCGCAGCGGTGCGGAGAAGAACGGCTCGAGCGCGTATTCCTCACGGCCAGCGACGATCGCCTCGACCACTTGGTCGAGATTCAGATCGCGAAAACAGGCAGGGGCGCCCAGTTCGCCCAGCCCGGCCGCCTGGTTGACATCTTTAAACAAGATGCTGCAGCAGGTCACCGGACAGCCTCGGCGAACTTGCTCTTTGCAGACGCGAGCACACAAAAAAGCTCCCACCGCACGGCAGAACGCGCGCGTTAGAAGCCATCAGCCGGCAGGAAACAGCCGGCGGTCCGCCCTGGCGGGCTGGGCGAGCTTCATCGCCCTCTGCAACAGAGTATACCGAGCAATGCCTTTCGTCTGAGGCGGCGATCACGCTTCGCATCGGGACAACTTGATGAGCAGCACAAGTCGAAGGTGGTGATGTGGGCCCCACCATCCTAGCTAGCCACGAGCGAGGAGCACGGCGCGGGGCGCGTGATCGAGTACGAACCGCGCTACCCTGCCGACTTATCGGGGTCCCGGCTCGGCATGCCGCTTAGCCGCGAGCGCGACCAGGTCAACCCGCTCGGCCCTTAGGAAGCCCACGATTTCGCGCTCCGGCCGCCCCAGCGGACCTCGCCGCGGATCCACTCGGCAGAAACGATCGGGTGGGCCGCAGCCCGTCCCAAGGCTGGCTAACCGACACTGCCCGCGGGCGAACGGCGTCCGATCACCAATCGGCATCGCGCTTGACAACAGCATGTGACCGGCGGGGTTCCGAGTTGGCGATGGATCGTCCCTTTCTCAGGTCTGGTCAGGCCGCTGGATCCTGCTGTGGACTGCGGCACCGAGTGAGCGGGGCCCGAGCCAACGGCGTAGCCATGAGACCAGCCCGTGTGCAGATGATTCTGGCTGGTCGGAAACGCGTGGGGCCCGCTCGTTCTCCGTTGGGATGGAAGCCACCTGGGCGCGCAGCACCGCCATTTCTGCTTTCAGGCGTTGCTCGTCCGCCCGGAACATGGCCAGCCGATGCTTCGCCAGCTCGTTTTCGCCGCGGAGTCCCGCGATATTCATTTCGAGCACCTTCACGAGCTTTGCGAGCTCGAAGGCCCGGAACTTCATGACCGAGTAGGCGCTGTCAAGCTGCATCGCCTGGGCGTGGAAGCGCTCGACCTCGGCGCGCAGGTCGGGATCTCCTCGGTTGAGCCGGCTCAGTTCTCGCTCCCCCTCGAGGTAGGCAAGGCCGTAGCTGATGAGCGTTAACCAGACCTCGGGCTCCGGCCATCTCTCGCGCGACGCAAGCTCGCACGCACGCTCGTAGACCTCGGACGGGAGATCAATTTGCACGTGACATACGTCGGCCTGGGCGTTGGTTTGGTTCGTTATGGCCATTCGAAGCTTCTCCCTGAGCCTGCTGCTCGATTACCTTGAGGTTTCGACGCAGAGACTTGTCATTTCACATTTCCGGTAGGTAGAGGCCCCGCGCTCTGGACGATGGAGCCCAACCATGCACCCGCAACCAGGGACAGCCCGATGAAGAAGAACATGGCGACGGCCGCAGCCTGCACCGAATGTTTCATGACGTCGCCTCGCGACAGCATTTGGTGTCGGCTGTATTCGTCATAGGTAATCAAGAACGCCATGCTGCCGGCGATCGTGCTAAAGATCAATCCAAGGGTGAGGGACGTTTGCCAGGTCATCGCTCGAACGTCCTCGGTGTGACTGGGCCTAGGCGCGCGCTGAGGTCCCGCGCTGCGTGACCCTTCGGAAGTGCGTGCTCTAGGCGGACGGCGATCCCCTCTGACCAATCTCGCGCTCGCATCACACAGCGGCGGAGATCGCCAGTCCGCGTGCGTGCAGCCTCGTGAATGCGGCATATGTGCGCTGGGCAAAACCCAAGGGCCGCGCCAAGGCGGATCCGAATGTGGGGATCAGTAACTATGTCGGCGAGAAGATGTATGATCGCACGGAT
This sequence comes from Chloroflexota bacterium, assembly GCA_035652535.1. Classification (NCBI taxonomy): domain Bacteria; kingdom Bacillati; phylum Chloroflexota; species Chloroflexota bacterium. The sequence continues at coordinate 29,816 of DASRDP010000098.1, read as the reverse complement.
CCCCCAGTCGTCTGCTGCGGCGCAGACGATGCGCCCCCGCCGATCGAGGAGGGACTCTAGCCGGGCAGCGGCGGGATCACTCACCATCGCGGACCGTTCGAGGAGCAACAAAAAGGCCTCCACTGACCACACCCGTGGACAGTAGAAGCCATCAGTCAGGGGCTGACGGTTCGGCTGCGCTGGCGCGCATCCTCGCGAGCTTCATCGCGATGAGTCTCTTTACAATGGTACCGTGCTCCTCGGCTGCCAGGCAATCCCGGTGGCTTCCATGGCGCTCATAGCGCAGCCACACGTCCGAGGCGTCGTGATCCCCCGAACTTGCATGGCCCCCAACGCGTGCCAAAATCGCGTCGGGCCGCGGACATCGGGCTATCGGACGGCGGACCTAGGTCCTAGGTGATGCCGGCGTGCGGATCGCTACCGTCTCCGCTCAGCCGTCCTACGTATGAGAAGTGAGGTCCCATTCACGGATGTTCTCTCCGACGAAAGATCGCAGTCTGGGCTTGTCCTTCCGCCGCGATTGTTGCCCACCCAGCGCGTGGCTGACGTGCCGGTCTGATCGCTGACGAGGCCCTGCGCACCGCCGATGTGGCTCGTCATCCCATTCCCGTGGACCGCCCCGCCCCCGAGCATCGCGTTGATCTCGGGGTCACTGCGCACCGGGTTCGGCACGAGGGGCCCTACGAAAATCCCTCACACGGAGCCCGTCGAGGCATGGAGATCCCAGCAGCCGACTCCCATGCCCATAATGCCCTGGTAGAACGGCTCGTAGACCAGTCGCTCCGGGCGTGCGTCTCCTATGGCACCGAGCATGGTGATCCAGCTTCGCAGCTCGATCTCGCCGTTGGCGATGATCTCTTTGTTCGTGATCTCGGCAAGGGCGCGCCCGTCGCCGGCGTTCATGCGCTCGATCAGCCAGTGGTCGAACGACTCGCTGATCGACCCATACCCGAAAGGTCCCTCATAGTGCTTCCAGGGGTAGCCCCCGGTGAAGTGGCTGAGGCCGCCGCTGGCATAGACCGCGACACGCAGATCCCCCGGGAGCTGCTCTACCGCGCTGCGGAGCGTCTCCCCGAGATAGTAGCAGCGGGCGGGCGTCGGCGCGGGCACGTGGATCGCGTTCACGAAAATCGGAATGACCGGGACGCGGGCTTCGGGGTCGACGACGCGCAGCACCGGACCGAACGCATGCGCCTTGAGCACGTCCCCTGGTAGCTTTGCGATGGACGCCATGTCGATGTCCGACTCGACGCAGTGCGTGAGGATAGCTCTCGCGACAGCTGGCGCACACTCATAGCGCAGTGGCTGAACAGCTGGGTCCCGGCTCCCGGCGAGGAAGTGGTCTCCCAGGTAGATTGCCACCTGCGGTAGATTGTCCTCGGTAAGGTTCTCATTCTGGTCATCGCCAATGAACAACAGGACGTCAGGCTTCACTTCTGCCAGCTTCTGTCGCGAAGCAGCGAAGGCATCACGAATATGGGCATAGCGTGCCTGGTTCGACTCGAGCGTCTCGGCCGCGATCTGCGGGTGGTTGGGTGGCTCCACGCCATACCTTCGCGCGTACATCGCGCGGTTCCGCGCTCGGCCGGCATCCCATCGGGACGGGTCCTCGAGCGCAAATGCGTGGGACGATGCCAGTGCGGCGACGATCCTGCCCATGTCGAGCTTCCTTTCTGAAACCGCCCTATTGCGGACGCGTTAGCTCCTGGTGTCCCAGCTCTGGATGTCCCAGACGCGCGTCTCGCGAGCGTTCACGTTGACGAGCCGGTTGTTGAAGAACGAGATTTCCGCGTCGTAGAAGAGCCCCATGAGGTTCAGGTTGTCTGAGATGTATCGGACCGCGTCGCGAAGGATCTGGATGCGCTCCTGACGCGGAATTGTCGTAAGGAATCGGTTGATAATGCTGTCGAACTCGGGGTCCACGTAGCGTGCGTAATTGCTGCCGACGAATTTTGTCTCGGCCGTCGGCGCAAGGGGGCCCCTGAGCCGTCCGAGATCGCTGGCCGCATTTGGCTGGCGGTACATGAGGAACGACGGGAACGTCGCCATGTACTCCCGATCCGTGATGCGCTGGGGCGGCACGATCAGCGGATCGGTCGCCACGCCGAACCGCGTCCAGGCATCGGCAATACTCACCGTGGCGTCGTCGGACACGCGGATGCCGTACGTGCGCATCTCGACGCTGAGACGCTGATTGCTCGCGTCTCGGTACATGCCGTCCGAGCCCTTGGTGTAGCCCAGCTCCTCCAGCATCTGCCCGGCTTTCCGTTGATCGAATTCATATTTGACCGCCGCGTCGGCCACTTCGTTGTACTCGGGCTCGCTTGGGCCAAGATATGCGTGCGCCACACTGGTGAACCCACCCTCCAGCGTGTCCATCAGCTGCTGCCGGTCGGTGGCATACATCATGGCCTTCCGGAACCGGACGTCGCTGATGATCGGCGGCGTTGGGTTCATGAACTGCGGATGGATCACGATCCACGCGCGCGGCGTAACCTCCGCCCTACCCTCCTGCCATTGCTGGCGAACCTCGAGGACTTGCTCGATGGAGAACCCACGGCCGAATGTGAGGTCGACCGCACCGCTCATAAGATTTGTAATGATGACGTTCAGGTCCTGGATGAAGCGCACCTCGATCTCGTCGATCTTTGGCCGCCCGGCGACGTACGTGTCCACCGCGCGAAACAGGACGTGGCTTCCGGGCACGAACTCGGCGACCGAGTAGGCGCCAGTTCCGACGTAGTCCGTCGTCCAGTAGGGCAGAGACAGGAAGCTGGTTTTGTCAGCGGTGTAGGCCTCCTCGAGCAGGTGCCTCGGAAGCGGGAGCCCGAACGCCGTCGTCGACTGGCTTGTAAACATCGTGTCGGCATCGATGTACGGCTGCTTCCAGCGGACAACGACGGTGCTGGGGTCAGGCGCAAGCACGGCCTCGACCGACTGGTAGCCGGCGTTCCTCAGGATGGGCAGGTCGGTGTCCTGGTCCACGGTTGTGGTAAAGACAAAGTCCGACGCGGTGACGGGCGTTCCGTCCTGCCACTTGGCATTTGGCTTGATGTTCCATCTGGTCTCCATCTGCCCGTCGGGGAACAGCTTCCAGAGGCCATTCTCCGTGGAAGGGATCGCCTCCGCGAGCTGCGGTCGGATCTTTCCGTCACCGTCGACGTCGCCAAGACCAGCGTTGACGAGCTGTTCGATGGTTCCAGCCCCGGGAACCGTCACCTGCGCGTTGTTCATGCGAGAGACGATGTTATTCGGATTGCCGAAGATTGCGCCGACGATCCGCTTCGGCGTTCGGGACGCCGGAGCGCCGGTCGAGCCGGATGGCGAGGACGGCGGTTGAGCCGCGGGGACGCTGCACGCAGTGAGGAAAACGATGGCCAAGAGGCCCCAGACCCAGCCGGGGCGAGCCAAGAGCGTCATGCCAACCCGCCTTTCCCAGATGAAGACGTAGTCTGACTCACACCCGAACCTCGGCCTCCAGGTCCCGAGCAACCTGGCGCCATGGCCTGGACTCCGGGTAGACGCCGTTGTTTGCGATGATGCGGAATGCGTTTCGGCTCGGGTCGCGAGCGACGTTGACCGGCTCCACCCCCTCCTGCAGATCGAGGATCGCCTTCAGCAAGACCTGGCGCTCCAGAACGAGCGGGCGGTCCATCGCCCCGAGGTGCTCCTGCGCCCGGTCCTGAATGGGACCCTGGCTCTCAGTGGCGGCCAGATCGTGAATGACGAAGTCGACGCCCATGCCCGTGTACGACTCCCACATCATCGACTCGCGATCCTGCAGGTAACGGTTCGCTTTGTTCCGCTTGGGCACATAGCAATCCGTCCTCACAGCCGCGTTGTGCCCCCACTCCTCGCCGATGGGTCGATCGCGGCAAAAGGTGAAGGTGTACTTCCAGTTGTGCGTATCGTCGATGGGGACGTGCCAGTTGATGCCGAATCCACCGTCGCCGCGTAGCGGACCGGGAAAGGCCGTGAAATTGGGCAGGACGAACTCTGTCAGATACAGCTGGTACTTGTCGGGCCCGAAGTCACGGCGAATCTTATAGCTCCGGATGCCGTAGGACGTCAGCTCGGCATCGGCTGAATCAACGCCAGGAGCGGCTCCTCTACCATCGACCTGGGCCTGCGGACCAAGGTCGGGTCGCCCTCCTTCGTTGTTCAGTCCGCCGCCAATGCCGCGATTCCGCGCCGTGTAGTGCAGGAAGGTCAGGTGCGAAAGGTCGATATTCCCCTCGTTTGCCTGCAAGTAGTTGCATTCGTGGAGCAGCTTGGTCGCGAGCACGTTCTCGTCGGGCAGGGTCAGAAACTCATATCGCGGGAACAGGGGCGGCTCGCCAGGCCCCATATACGTAAAGATTGTCCTCGCCCTCTCGACACAGGGGTACGCCGTCTGCCGGATCCGTTCGTGGAAGGTGCTGCCCGCCGGCTCGCCCGGCTGCTCAAGGCATTGGCCCGTGCGGTCGAAGAGCCAGCCGTGGTAGATACACCTCAGCCCGCCATCCTCGACCCGCCCGTATGACAGGTCAGCGCCGCGGTGCGGACAGTGAATGCCCAGGAGACCTGGCTTGCCCAGGTCGTCGCGGAAGAGCACAAGATCCTCGCCGAGCAGACGGATGGGCAAGGGCGCGCCGCCGACCGGTAGCTCCTCGGACAATGCCGCTGGCTGCCAGTACCGGCGCATGAGGTCGCCGCATGCGGTGCCCGGTCCAATCCGTGTCAGCAGCTCATGGACTTCATGCGGCTCCATCTCTCCCTCCTCCAACTCAGCAGTGAGATCGCTCCGTCTAAACGCGCCGCGACGGCTCCTTGACCGGTACCTGGTGGGCCATCATGATCTCGCGCCGCTCGGCAGAGGATTGCAGCATGCCGAGGCAGACCTCAAGCGTCGCCTCCCCCCAGCGGCCGTCGTGGAACATGGGCTGGCCGTGCATAACCGCCTCGTACAGCTCCGTAATCTCCGCCTGCCGACCGAACACCTTGTCGGTGATCGGGACCTCGGTAACCTCGCCGTCGCCGTAGATCAGGATGCCATCCTGCGACTGGCGCATCTCGCCCTTCTCGCAGCTCGCCACAGTCAGCCCGTAGAACCGCTGGTGACCCGCCGCCCACGAGGGATCGCGGTGCTCACCCCAGCCGTACTGGCGCAGCTTGTCCGACCCCTCATGGCCGTAGGCCTTCGAGCCGGGCTCGCCGTAGCGCGTGTCGTTCTTCAGCTCCTGGAGAATGCGCTCCCGCTCGGACCCGCGAATCTTGTTGAATGCCTTGCGCGAGTCCTGGTTGCGGCCAGGATAGGTCGCCTCGCCGAGCCACCAGGTCAGCTCCCCCGTGTCGAAGTAGCCGTAGCCGGTGAAGATGAGAGTGGCGAACGCGCCGTCTTCGAACTCCATGAAGCAGCCAAAAGCACCTTCCGGACGGGTAGGATCACCCCGGTTCGTCGTAATCGCGCGCACGCTGCGCACCATGCCACCGCCCAACAGCCGGATGATGTCCACCTGGTGCGGCCCCTGGTTCAGCACGACGCCGCGACTCACGATCAGCTCGCGGTCCGGGTACGGGCGCACGAGGAAGTCGTTGTAGTTCCAGGTGTTGACCATCCACAGCTTGCCGAGTTGGCCGCTCGTGATGATCTCCCGCATCTTCCGGATCGGTGGGTCGAAGCTCTTGGTGTGGCCACACATGAGCTTGAGCCCCCGCTTCTCCGCCGTCTCGTTCATCCGCTCGCAGTCGTCGATCGTCAGGGCCATCGGCTTCTCGACGATGACGTGCTTGTCGTGCTCGAGGGCGGTGATCACGTGTTGGGCGTGCAGCTCGTGGGGTGTGGCGATGTAGATGGCGTCGACATGGGGATAAGCGCACAGCTCCTCGACCGTGGGAAAGACCGCCGCCTCGTACTCCTGGGCGAACCGTTCACGCGCGGCCTGTCGCATGTCCGCGGCGGCGGTGAGCTCTACATAAGGGAGCTGCGCGACCTCAGGGACAACGAGCGTCGCGGCCTCCCCGAGCCCGGCGAAGCCGAGCCGCATGACGTCCGCCATGGAATCTCCTCTACGCGATGGTTGCTGGGATCTGCGAGGGGTTCGTCGCGCCGATTTCGGCCTCGATCTGGCGGATCCACTCCTTCCAGTCGGCGCCATTTGGCTCGAACAACGTATGGGCAAACGGGCGCGGAAAGCTGTTCCGCGCCGGATCGCGGATCACGCCCGGCGGGTCGCGGCCCTCCGCCACATCCCTGATGCCCTTGAGGAGCAGCTTTCGCGATGCTACGAGGGGAGCATCCTGAATCGTGAGATGCTCCCTGCTCCGGTCCTGGATTGGCGCGCTCTCGGTGACACACAGGTCCTGCGCCTGGAACACGAGACCGATCCCGCTGTAGGTCTCGGTCTTCATACTCTCCCGGTCCTGCTGGTAGCGGTTCGCCTTGTTCCGCAGCGGTCGGTACTGGTCGTCCATGGGGAGCCTGCTTCGGCGGGCCCGATCCTTGTCCAGCGACTGCTCGCGGCTGTGCATGAAGGTGAACTTCCAGTGGTGCGTGTCGTCGATCGGCACATGCCAGTTGACGGAGTAGCCCCTGTTCTGCGTCTCACTGGAGAACGCAAACGCGGCCGGGTAGATGTACGTGCACAAGTAGAAGTTCTGCTGGTCGCCGCAGTCCCGCACCTTGCAGACTTTCAGTCCGTAGTCCGTAAGCTCCGCTTCGACCTTCTCGCGGTGCGGAGCGGCCCCGCCGCCGCCAAGGGGCGCGCCTGCGCCACCGGGTCCCGAGAGGTCGCGCAATGCGTTGTGATGCACAAACGACAGGTGGAGCAGGTCGATGTTCCCCTCGTTCCCCTGCAGCCAGTTGCACTCATGGTGGAGCTTGATGGCGAACACGTTCTCGTCCGGCACGGTCAGGAACTCATAGTTCGGGAAGAGCGGCGGCTCGCTCGGGCCCATGTACGCCCAGATTGCGCCAGAGCGCTCGACGCACGGATAGGACGTCTGCCTGATGCGCTCGTGGAAGGTGCTGCCTGCAGGCTCCCCCGGCTGCTCCAGACATCGCCCGGCCCGATCCAAGAGCCATCCGTGGTAGATGCAGCGCAGTCCACCGTCCTCGACTCGCCCGTAGGAGAGATCCGCTCCGCGGTGCGGGCAATGCAATCCCAGGAGGCCGGGCTTGCCTTCATCGTCCCGGAAGAGCACGAGCTCCTCGCCGAAGAGCTTCAGTGAGACCGGCGGCCCTCCGACGGGCAACTCCTCGATTAATGCAACCGGATGCCAGAAGCGACGCATGAGGTTGCCGCCGGGTGTCCCCGGCCCCGTTTGGGTGAGGACGTCGTATTCGCTATGGCCTCGATCGCTCATCCGTGTCTCCTCCGACGGGGCTGGGCTTCCCTGCTCTCGCGCCGCCCCTGTCCGCACGCGCTCATGACCAGCGCCACTCAAAAACGTTCCACGTATTGCCTGGCTGCTGGGGCCACCGAGGGGCGGGACCGACCAGCCCCTTGCGGACCGGGATGATCTCCATGTTGTAAGACATGGGGATCGTCCCGACATCTTCCGTCAAAACGCGAAGCGCCTGTACCAGCGCATCGTCGCGCTCCCGGTCATCCAGCGCCGTATTCGCCACGCGGAAGAAAGTTTCGAACTCGGGATTGGACCAGCAGCCGCGGTTGCTGCCCGCGAAGCGGTTCTCGGGTCGTGGGCACCGATCGTCTGTCAGATCGATCAGGGCGTTCGGAATGTCGATCGACGTGGCGGTGATGTTCAGGCCGGGAAACTCGGCCCGGAACTCGCGATCCGCGTTCCGGGCAATCGGGATGACACTCTGGACCATCTGCATCCCCAGGGCGGTGTAATCCGCCGCCACCAGGCTCATCTCGGTTTCATTGTCAGACACCTGGCTCGTCCAGATCTCGAGCCCGAACGGCTGGCCGCCAGGAGTCATCAGGGTATCGCCGGACCTCGGGTACCCAGCCTCCGCCAGGAGCGCCGCGGCGCGGTTCCGATCGAACGGGTACCTGGCGATGGACCGCTGCACGGTGTCGAACCGCGGGTCGTTGGGCGGAATGATGGAGTCTGCGGCGGGCGACGCGCCCGCCGTGACGACTTCCGCGATCGAGGCGCGATCGATGCCGTAAACGAGCGCCTGGCGCACGCGACGGTCCTGCAATCCGGGCTGTTTCGCGCGGTTGGGGTCATGCTGAATCTGCATATTCCGCCAGTAGGTCGGCGTGCTGGCGACCTGGCCCTCGCCGCTCTTCTCCCATTGTTGCTTGACTGTCGCGCCGGCCTGGTGGTTGAGGGTTACGGCCACGGTCGTGTCCACCGTTCCGCTGAGTACGTTCGAAACGACTGTGTTCATATCGGCGATGATGCGCAGGGTGACTTCGTCGATCTGCGGCTTACCAAGGAAGAATTGATCGAAGGCGCGATAGACGAGCTGCACGCCCTTGTCCCAATCGGCGAGACGGTAGGGACCATCTCCAACGAACGATGTCGATGTCCAGAACGAGGCGTTCTGAAAAGCTTCACGGTCGGCCTCATAGATCGTGCCGACGATGTGTTCTGGAAGGGGCTCGAGCTGACCAAGGCCCAAACGATTAGCATTTGGATAAACCTGCTTCCAGTACACGTTGAACGTCTTTTCGTCCAGAGCTTCCACGCGGTCCACCAGTCGCTCTGGATCCCGCGTGCTTACGGCAATGGCGTCGTCCATGTAGACCTTGAAGGCGAACACGACGTCCGAAGACACGACGGGCGCTCCGTCATGCCAGAAGGCGTTCGGACGAATCTTCCACGTCGTGACCATGGTCCCATCCGTATTGACAACCCAGGTGCCGTTGTCCCGTGACGGGATTTCAGCTGCCAGCAATGGGCGCGCGTTTCCTTTTGGGTCCTGCACGACGAGTGGGCTGTTGGTCATGAACTTGAAGTCCGAGTTGAACACACCGCCGGTGACGTCGAGCTTGGATGCGAGGTTCGTGGCGTCGCCGCCAATGGCAACCGTGACCCGACTTGGCGTGGTGGCTGCCGCCGTCGACGCGGCCGACCCGGAGGCTGCGCTGGTGCCGCTCCGCGCCGGCGACGGCGCGCACGCGGTCAGCGCAATGCAGACGATAGCCAGCGAGACCGCTCGGCTCGGGAGTCGATCTCGCCCCATTAGCGCACGTCCCAGGCCTGAACGTTCCAGGCCTGCGTGGAGCTGGGCCAGCGTGCGGTGACGTTCTGCAGTCGATTGCTCAGCATGGTGGGCTCGGCATCGTAGAACAGACCCATCTGCGTGAGCTGATCCGCCATGTGGTACAGGATCTGACCGAGCGCCTGGATTCGCTGCTGTATTGGAACCGTGCTGAAGTATGTGTCGAGCATGGCATCGAATTCGGGATTCATGTAGCGCGAGACATTCCCCGATCGGAAGTTGTTCTCTGGGAGTGGGGTGCGCGAGCTGTGAAGCTGCTTGAGCCCCGGAAGGTCGCTCGTGTACCGCTGGAGAATGAAGGCAGGAAAGGTAAAGACGTACTCATTGTTCTGAGCGGCCTGCGGGGACATGACGTTTGGCGTGACTGACACGCCGGCTCGCTGCCAGAAGTCAGCCACGGACAACGTGGCCTTCTGGTTGATGTCCACGGTGTACGTGCGAAGCTCGACGTTGAGGGGTTGACCCGCTTGGTCGCGGAAGAACTCACCGGAGCGCGTATAGCCGAGTCCCTCAATCATCTGGGACGCGAGCCGCGGATCGTACTCATAGCGTGGCAGCGCCTCCTCAATGTCCTTGTACTGGGCCTGTCCCGGATACATCAGGCTGTGCGCGACCGAGCTCAGGCCAGGCAGCAGCGAGTCCACCATCTGCTGCCTGTCGATTGCATGGATGAGCGCCCGCCGGAACTGGACGTTCCGAACGATCGGCGGGTTCGAGCCGATGAACTGAGGGTAGATCGACACGATGTTCGAGGCGGTGAAGTCGAGCTTCCCGTCCTTCCACTGGTTCGCGGCCTCGATGCCCTGCTCCGCGGAGAGTGTCTTGCCAAGAGTAACGTCAATCTCTCCAGCCATGATGTTCGCGATGATTGTGCTCGGATCGGGGATGAAGCGCACCTCGATCACATCTACCCTCGGCCGGCCCAGCACGAACGAGTCGTTGGCTTCGAGCGTGACGCGCGTGCCGCGCAAGAACTCTCGCACTTTGTACGGTCCCGCGCCGACGTACTCGTCTGCCCAGTAGGGCAGGCTCATGAAGTTCGCTTTGTCGTCCAGGTACTGCCGCTCGAGCAGGTGCTTTGGCAGCACCGGATCGCTGAAAAGCCCGTCCGCCTCTATCTGCGGCTGCTTCCAATGCACCTTGATCGTCTGCTGGTCTGGCGCCTCGAAGCCGTCGATCGCGGCCCAGCCGACGGCGTTCGTATAAAAAGGAAGGTCCTTATCCTGCTCGATCTTCGCCGAGAACAGCACATCGTCGGCCGTGACGGGTGTGCCGTCCTGCCAGAGGGCACCCTGCCGGATCCGCCAGGTCGTCTCCATCTCGCCGCCGGGAAGCACGACCCAGAGGCCGTTCTCCAGCGAGGGAACTGCCTCGGCGAGCCTGGACTGCAGCCTGCCGGTGTTGTCGATCACCGTCAACCCGGCCCCGACCATGTGCTCCAGTGCGTCGACGCCTCGGCTGCCGAAGCCCGCGACCGCCTGAACCACTCCGGGCGGGTCGCCCATGATCACCGCGGTTACACGCTTCGCGTGTGACTCGCTCCGCTGACCGCCCAGATCCTGGTCTGGGTTGGCAGCCGTTCGCGGCTGTTGAGGCTGGGCGCATGCGGCGAGCAGGACAGCCAGAAGGATAACAGAGCCAGTTCGCCGACGCATTGTTTCCCCCATACCATTGAAAGCCGATGTGTTTTGGCTGCTCAGTCCAGCGATCGGTCGTTGTTGTTGCCGACCATGAAGTCCTGCAGCGGCTGCTGGTACTCGACCATCTCTTCACCCAGCTTCACGTACTCGCCGGCCACAATCATGTCGGCGTAATGCTGGAGTTCATCGTTCCAGTGGCCTAGCGTGTAGCCGTACCACGGCTGCCGCATCTTCGGCTGCTGCAGGTCGTCGTGCTTCGCCCAGATATCCATCGCGCGTTCCATGAACTCGCGCTTTGGGAGCGCCACTGGCGGGTAGTTCCACTTGCGGGTGGCGTTAATGACTACTCGTGTGAAGTCCGGCTCCTCACCCTCAGCGGACAGCTTACCGCGGCCGTGACCGGCTGGGGAGCCCGACGGATCGAGACCGCCGCCATGGAAATGTGGCAGCAGGATGTCGCGCTTTCGGGCCGTCCGGAAGGACAGCGCCCAGAAGACGCATTCCGCGTCGTGGATGTCGATGTCCGAATCCACGACGATTGTGTACTTGCGGGCATCGCCGGCTCGCGCCTCGAGCTCACTCATGAGGGCGTTCACCTGCTCCGGGGTCGAGCCTTCCTGAACGCGGATGAGACAGAGCGCACTTCCGCCGCCCCAATCCGGGTAGTAGACCTCGTCAATAGGATGGCCGCACTCGTACTTCAGGCGATGGTAAACCTCAGCCGCGTGCACGAAGCCCCACACGACGCTGGTGTCGCTTGGCGGCATGCCGACGAGCACGGGCGTAAAGGTTGCGCCGTTTCGATAGGTTATCGCCGTGACGTTGAAGATCGGGCGCACGGTGAGATCCGAGTGGATGTAGCCCGGATACTCGCCAAACGGGAGGCGCGGCTCGACCACGGTGGTCGACATGACGCCCTCGATCACCGCCTCAGCGTAGGCGGGTACCTCCAGCGGGATCGTCTTGCAACGGACGAGCTCCATCGCCTGTCCGGCGTATGCGCCCGCCACGCCCAGCTCGTCCGCGCCGTACGGGATGCTGGCCGAGCCGACGGCCATAGTTGGGACGTCGCAGCCGATCACGATGGCGATGGGAAGCGCTTCGCCGCGCTCGCGGGCCTTCTTCCAATGGTAGGCCATGGCGTGCGCGCCCGGGCCGATCGCTGCTTGCATACGGTCTGGCGCCTTGAGGAATGCGTTGTACGTCCCCACATTGCGGATGCCGGTCTCGGGATCCTTGGAGATCATCGGCAGACCGCAGCGCAGCATGCCGCTAAAGCCTGGCTCCTCCACGGGCACGGGCAACATGCTGAGGCCGAGCGTCTTCAGCTCATCGCCCGTCATCACGTTTTCCTGCACCGGGCCGCTGTCGACAAGAACGGGCTCGATCGGGTTCTCGCGCGCGTAGTGCCAGCGCTCGAGTCCCTCCGTGTGGCTCTCGATGCCGAGGCCGACGCGGAGAATCGCCTCCGAGGCTGCGTATGCGCCGGCCAGACAGGGCATGTCGAAGTGATTGCCCTTCGCGTCTACAACGTTGGTGAAGAGGAGCGCCTTTCGAGCCTCGTCTGGGAGGCCGCGCTGCTGGACCCTGAACACGGGGTACAGCTCGCTGTCCTTGTTGATCTGCTCGGTGAAGCGGTAGAGCATGCCTCGCCGCTCGAGCTGCTCCATATAGTCGCGCAGGTCGCGCATCCGCGCCACTTGGGTCATGAAGTCTTCCTTTCAGAGCTTGACGATTGCCGCGCCGAGGCCGGCGACGCCGATTCCGACCGTCTCGTTCGCAGAGCGTGTCAAAGCAGCGTCTCCACTCTGTCTAATCGTCGGATGTGCGAATCGCGTAGGTGGGGCACTGCTTTGCGGCGAGCAAGGCCTTCGCCTTCAGCTCGTCGGGCACCCGCTCCATGATGACGGAGCCGTACGGACTGCACACGAAGATCTCGGGCGCCAGGCGGGCGCACGTGCCGTTTCCTTCGCACAGCGATGTGTCGATTTCAACCTTGATCGCCAAGTCGGCCTCCTTGCTAGGACGTGAGAGTGCAGAACCCAAAATGAGACCTGCGCCTCAGTAGGGGACAGGCGGCGAGATCTCTTGGCGCGTGACCTTGCCAGGGAGCAGGTTGCTGAATTCCCGCTGCTCCAGCACGATCTGCCCGTTGACGACGACCGCATCGATTCCCTCCGGCTGTCGCCTGATCTCCATCTCGTCCATGCGGTCGGGGATTCGCGCGCTGGTCGTATCCATGACCCGGTCCGGATCGAACACGGTGATGTCCGCCGGCCAGCCGAGCTTGAGCTGTCCACGATTGATCCCGAGCTTGGAGGCGGGCAGCGCCGTGATCTTGTTGACCGCTTCCTCCAGCGTGAAGGTCCCCCTCTGCCGCCAGTGGTAGCCGAGAACGTAACAGGGAGAGCCGTGCCAGTAGAAGCGGGAGAGGTGGGCGCCAGCATCCGTTCCGAAAACGACCTGGGGATGCTTGAGGACCTTCTCGAAGAGTGCCGGATTCCCATTCTGCGCACCCCAGAAATCGAAGGTCGAGGCCAGATCATCCGCGAGCCAGAGGTCGAAAAAGGCGTCGACTGCTTCCGCACCCTTGGCTCGGGCGAGCTCCGCGATGTTGTGGTTTTCCGTGTGCTTGAGGCTCGGCTCTTTCACGGTGTGAACGACGACGTCGTCCCAGCCCCACCACTCGCCAAACCGGGGCCTGCCCGCGCCGGCGATGCGCTCTTTTTCCAGACGTCGTCGGAACTCGCCGTCGGCGAGCCTGGTCTTGAGCCCTTCGCGATCTCCACTCGCCTCTTCCCAGCCCGGGAGGCCGTCGAAGATCAGGGGGCGCGAGAGGTCGAAGCGCATGGTATAGCGATAGGGAATGAAGACGCCGACGACGTCCTTCCCACGACGCTTCTGCTCGTCCAGCCACGCGAGCGCCTGGTATGCCTGGGCGTTCCTCTCGGGAACGATGCGAAACTCATTCCCGATACTCGTGCAGTTGATGCGCTCTAGGAGCGCCGGATGCCCCGTCTCGGGCGTCACCACCTGAGGCAGGAATCCGTTGAACTGGAAGAGCCCGCCATATCGACCGGCGAGGTTTGCCAGCTCAGAGGTCTCTTCTTCCGTCGCGAAGGTGCTCGGCGTACCCGCGTGCGCAGCTGCCGCCCCTTTCGGCGACGTAGAGAATCCTCCGCAGCCAGCCTCCAGAGCCTCGCGCAGAACGCGCTTCATCTCGTCGAGCTCGGCCGGAGTCGCGGGGCGTTCGTAATCCTCGCCCATGACGCTGAGGCGAATCGGGGAGTGGGCGGCAAGCGTCAGGTAGTTGATGCCGACTTTGCCCTTCAGGAAGTTGAGGTACTCCGGGATCGTTTCCCACTTCCACTTCTTCTCGTCCACGTAGTCGTCGAGGACGCGTCGCAGGTAGCTCATCAGGACGTCCAACGGCTTGCCTGCAGGTGGGACAGGAGCCACCGACCCGCCGCAGTCTCCCGTCACGACCGTCGTGACGCCGTACTGAACGACCGGCTGGCCGTTCGGGTAGAGGAAGGCGAACTCGTCCATGTGGGTGTGGGGATCGACGAACCCCGGCGAGACCACTTTGCCGCGGGCATCGATCTCCCTCCGGCCACGGCCGAGGTTCTTCTCGATGGCGGCGATCCGGTCCCCCTCGACGGCGACGTCTGCTTCGAACCCCGGCCTGCCTGTTCCGTCCACCACGAGGCCGTTCCGAATGACGAGGTCGTATGCCATTGAGTGCCTCCTTCCGCTGGCTCAGAGAATTGGCAGGCTAGCGAGGGCCTTGTCGCCGGTGATGAGGCAGACCTTCTTGCGCCGGATGCGCCACCGGTCGCCGTCGCGCCGTAAGACATGCTCCATCGATCCGGGATACTGTTTGTCCTGACCGCGCCGGGATGCGTACACGATCTGATACGAGGTAACGGTCACCTCATCGTCGGGCCCGGGATTCACCACGACGTTCGTAATGAAGTGCCGGGTCTTCGGAGGCGGGATCTGTGTAAGAGCTGCCGGGTGCTGAAAACGCCGAACCCGGGCGGCAATAGCGCGATAGTCGTCGTAGATGAGCGCGCCTGCGTCACCTGGACGCACCTCGTCATCGTCATTGGGCACGTGATAGCTTCCGTCCTCAGCGAAGAGGGTCAACCACTCGTCGAACTGCCGGTTGTCCAGCAGCGCTGCTTCTTCGTAGAGGAAGCGCTCGATCTCCAAGCGCAAGGCGCCTGACTTGGTCAACTGGCTTGCTCGGCGTGCCAGCTCCTGCGTCACGGCTGCGCCATCAGCCGGCGCCATTCGCGATAGAAGCCGCGGGGGATCATCTCGCTGAGCACCTTCGTCTCGCGCTCGCCGTACTCGTTGTCGGTCTCCTCGCCGCCCATCTTGAAGAGTAGCCAATCGAAGGCCTCGGTTTTCAGCCCCTCCTGAACTCGTGCGAACGCTTCCAGATCGTCGACCTGCACCTGTCCGCCCGCTGACACGTGGAGCGCCGCCGCTTTGATGAGCGCTTCATTCAACGCATCCGGGGCGCCTTCTAGCGCGCAGGGATAGACGTTGATCTCGGTGTGGTCCACCGAAATGGGGCGGATCACGCGGTAGTGGCTGTACAGCGGATGCAGGATGAGGTTAGGGTAGATCATGAGATGGAAGTGGAGCCCGGCGAGCTCCCTGGCCCGCTCCTCGCCATGCGCCTTTGCAAGAGCAGCGAGGTAGTCAGGGTATCGGTCCGGGTCGGATACGATCTGCCTGCCTCCGTGATAGAAGGCGCAGCCAATCCCCGGCCCGAATGTCTTGCCCGTTGGGTAGTTGCGGTCGGTCTGGTCCTCGTACGAGCCGTTGGACGTGAATCCATTCGTCCGCGGCACCAGGGCATCCGGTCGAATGGTGAACGCGCTCGCGTGCGTGAACTCGGCATGGTAGTTGTCCGCCATGTTGTCCATTTGGAGCTTCCAGTTGCCCGGATACTCGTACTTCAACGGCTTCGTCGCCCGGACCACGCCGTTCGGGGCCCGCTCGACGAACAGATCGATGTAGTGGGTCGCGCGCCCGAGATGCTCGCGGAGACTAGGCCCCTCCGGGGCCAGGCTCGCAAAAATGAACCCTTGGTAGCTCTCGACGCGCGCAACCGGGACGAGCGGATGGTCGGACAGGTCGAAATCGGGGCCCAGCGCGTACTGGCTCGGGACTAGGGCAAGCTTCCCATCCGGCTTGTAGGTCCAGGCGTGGTAGGGGCAGCGGAAGAAGCTGGCGTTCCCCTTCGGGAGAACGCACACCATGGCGCCCCGGTGGCGGCAGGCGTTGTAGAGCAGATGCACTTGGCCGTCGGCGTCGCGGGAAATGATGATCGGCCGCCCGGCCAGCGTGTCCGTTTTGAAGTCGCCAGGCTCGGGAACCTCGCTCTCGTGCGCTACGAAGACCCACGTTCGTCCAAAGATGCGCGCCATCTCATCGCGGAAGATCTCCGGGTCGGTGTAGAGGCGTCGGTGGACGGAGTCTTCTCGCACTAGCGCGTCGTACGGAGCCTGAATCTCGACTGCCATCCGCATTCCTCCTCAGGAGCCCGGTGTCGAAACGAGGTCCCACTGCTCTGCGTTCCAGATCTTGCTGGGCGACACACCCCGCAGCTGGCCGCTGATGATTGTTACTTGGGATGAGTAGAAGATCGGCATGACGATAAGCTCGTCTGTGACCTTGTGCATGAGCTGACGGAACAGCGCCATGCGATCGTTCCACGGGATCGTGGCAAAGGCGCGGTCAACGAGCGTGTCGAAATCTGGGTTCATGTAGCGCGCGTAGTTGTTGCCACCGCCGAAACCGTTCTCTGGCGTCCTTGCCATGCGACTGTGGAGGTTGTCCGTGAAGAAGAAGATGGTCGACGGCTGGTTGAACAGGGTGAACGCCGGGAAGGTCGCCACGTATTGCCGGTCGCGGAACTGCGCATTGGGGAAGAGATTGAGGTCAACCTGGATCCCGCTGCGCTGCCAGTAGGCCGCCACCGAAGAGGTCGTTTTCCGTGTTAGCTCGGCGCCGGTTGATCGGAGCTCGAGGGACAATGTTTGGCCTGATGGATCGTGGAAGAACCCGTCCCCCTCCCGTGTGTAGCCGAGGTCCTCAAGTATTCGGCTCGCTTGCGCCGCGTCGTACTCGTATCGCACGATGCTGGTTTCGAGCTCACGGTATTCCGGCTCTTCCGGATCGAGGAATGTGTCCGCCTGGGGGGCCAGGCCGCTCCCGAGCGTTTCTGCCATCTCCTTGCGGTCCAGCGCGTAGTACAGCGCCCGACGGAAGCGCGCGTCCGTTACGATCGGAGGGTTGGGGTTGAGGAATTGCGGGAAGGCGATCAGTGTGCCGCTGGCCTGGCTAACGACCCGCCCGCCCTGCCAGCGATCGCGGATGCTGACCGCCTGTTCTGGCGACAGGCTGCGGCCCATAGTGAGCTGGACATCCCCGGCCAACAGGTTCGCCATCAATGTGTTCGGCTCCTGGATGAACCGCACTTCGATGACATCGATCTTGGGTGGGCCGAGCACGAATAGCTCGTTCGCTCGGAAGACGACGTGGGAGTCTGCAACCCAATCCTGAACCTTGTATGGCCCGGCGCCGATAAACTGCGCTGACCAGTACGGAAGGTCGAAGAAGTTGCCCTTGTCCTCGTCCAGCGTCTGTTCCAAGAGGTGCTTGGGCACAAGGGTCGAAAACATGGCGTTTGCCGCGATATAAGGCCGGAGCCACGTTACGACCACGGTGTACGGGTCTGGCGTTTCGATGCGGTCGATGAGATCGTAGTTGGCATTACGAACACGGCCAAGGTCCTTGTCCTGCTCGACGCGTGCCGTGAACGCTACATCCCCTGACGTCACACCGGCTCCGTCCTGCCATACCGCGCTTTGCTTGATCTTCCAGGTCGTCTCCATTCGACCGTCGGGAAAGACCGTCCAGAGCCCGTTCTCGATCGTCGGCGTCGCCTCTGCGAGCTGCGGATGGAGATTGCCCTTCTCGTCCAAGATGGTGAGGCCCGCGTTGGCGAGCGCCTCAAGAGCGTCGGTTCCTTGAACAGCCCCGCCTGTCTGGCTGGCGATGGTGCTCACGGTAGCGGGGGCGCCTTGAATGGCGGCAGTGAGGCGCTTCGCGGCCGGCGGAGCCCCGGCGGTCACAGCGCTTCCAGAGGCTATTGTGCCGGAGGCGGCGGGTCCGCAGCCCTGCAACGCTGCGATGAGGATGAGGACGAGCCCGGATACGCTTCGCTTCAACTGCACGTCGTCAACATCTCCCGCGCCCGGTGGCCGGCACGCGCGAAACTTCGGGACGAGCCGATGAAGCGTATACTAGGGTAGATCCGGTCATAAGTCCAATAAGTGTTTTCGAGACTTCCATAAGGATTCGTTTGTTTGGTCATCAACCTTCAGCAGCTGCGCGCCCTCGTCGCGGTGATCGACTCGGGCAGTTTCACGAAGGCCGCGGTTGAGCTCTATCTCACCCAGCCTGCGGTCAGCATGCAGGTGCAACGTCTGCAATCGGTACTCGGGGCGACGCTCCTCCAGAGAGACGGGCGAAAGCTCGTGCCGACGGATGCTGGGCTTGCCGTGTACCGATATGCACACGAAGTGCTCTCCGCGAGTGAAACGCTCCAGCGCGACATCGAGGCGCTCTCGATCCGGGGGCTGCACCACATTACGGTGGGAACCGGGGCGGCTTACAGCGCCTACTTGCTGCCTTCGTTGCTGGCGGCATTTCAGCGGTCAAATCCCTCTGTTCGCGTGACCCTCGTCGATGGGTCGCCGACTGACCTCATCGAGCAGGTCCGACGGGCGCAGATGGATATCGCGATCATCCGGACCAGACGGATCGAAGACGATCTTGATGCCTATCTGTTGGGCACAGACGACGTCATTCTGATCCAGTCAGCTCGAATGCCCGTATGGGATGGACCGACACTGACGCTCGAGCAAGTTATCGGTCTTCCGTTCGTCCGTCGCGCCACAGGTCGCGATACCGCGGCCGCTTCCCTGGATGAGGCGATTGTTGGAGCCGGCTTGCCACCCCTGAACACCGTGCTGACATTCGGAACCTGGGAAGGTGTCAAGGAGGCTGTGCGGGCAGGTTCTGGGTTGGCGATCGCACTTCGCGCTGTCGTACAGCGCGAGCTTCAGTGTGGGGAGTTGCGGGAAGTAGCGGTCCAAGGGTACCGGAGCGAGCAGCCGGTCTATCTCCTGCAATCGCCCCGTCGGCGCAGCGGCCCTCGGCTCCCTGAATTCGAGCGGCTGCTCACGATGCTCATCAACGAATTTCCGCTTGACCGAGAATCGCGAGATAGCACCCACGGAGTGGAGGAAGCATGGCGAGCGATGCCATAGAGCTCCATGCGCGATGACATCGCCTTGCCACCATTCTCGTAGCCCGCGTGATGATCCGCCGCATAATGCGGCAATTCAATTTCAGGCCGAGTAACGCGCAAGGCGACGATGCTCGGACATGGAGGAATGTATGAAGGGTGAGCTCGAGCTGCCAATCGCGAACATGCGGTACGACATTACGCTGCCGCTCTTCGACGGTCGGGTACAAATTGACGGCGTCACCCTGAAGCCGATGCGCATCCCCGCGATGATCTTCACCGAGGAATCGCCGTACAAGGATGGCTCGTTCGGCATCGCCGACCTGAACGTCATGTACTGGCTGCCCGCGATCGAGGCCGGGTGGCAGATTATCGGTCTGCCGCTCTGGATCAAGCGGAAACCCGTGTACGAGTACGTGTTCTGCCGCACCGATCGCGGCATCGACACGCCGAAAGACCTGGAAGGCAAGCGAATCGGCTCGAGACCCTACCGGCTCTCCACGACGATCTGGCTCAAGGGCTTGTTGCAGCATCGCCACGGTGTCGACATTTCGACATTCCGCTGGGTGATTTGGGGGAACGAGATTTTCCCGCTTCACGACAAGAACGCCCGGATCGAAGCCCCAGCCGACCCGCAGAAGAGCCCGGTCGATGCGCTGCTCGACGGCGAGGTCGATGCCATCATGACCGACATCTCGGATACGAAACTCTTCCACACGCTGGAGACCAGCGCGGCCGTGAAGCGCCTCTTCCCAAACTACATGGACGAGGATGAGAAGCTGTACCGGGAGACGGGCATCTTCGCGCCGGCCCACATGATGGTCATGAGCAGGACGCTCGACAAGGAGCGCCCAGAGCTGGCGCAGAAGGTTTACGACGCGTTCGAGCGCGCCAAGCAGATCGCGTACGACGACATTCTGAGCGACCGGGCCGGCTTCTCCACGATTTACCTGCGCGAGCGGCTGCTGGACCAGATGAAGCGCTGGGGCGACCCCTGGAAGTACGGGATCCAGGCCAACAAGAGCGAAATCGACACGTTCATTCAGTACAACCGCGAACAAGGACTGATCAGCTCAGACCCGCAGTACGCCGACATCTTTGCAAACGGCATCCTCAACACCTGAGGCCCACACGGGCAGGCTGGCGGTCACGTTGGCCCGAGCCGCCTCGCCGCGCGGGTTGTCGATACCGATCTCGAGGTGGATCAGGCCAGCTCCAAGCGCTGCGTCGCACGGGTAGGACAGCGGATTCGGTACGGCACCGTGCTCGGAGGGTCGCTGCGGTTCCCGCGGCTCGATCTTCCCCTGCCCGCCCGTGTAGATCGCGAACTGGGGAAGGTTGTCCGGCCGGAAGTCTCGTTTTGGTCGTCTAGTGTCGTCGATTAGAGAGATGGTCGAGCACGCGGTCGACGTCGTCCAGCGGATCGATACGCCAGCGCTGCACGACGGCGGCGTGTTGCTCGCGCTCCCAACTCGTCCCGCCCTCCAACTTGGCCGGCATCGGCGTGTCGCGGCGCGCGGCCTCGGCGATGGCGATGCCGAGCTCCTGCGAGCGCCGCGCCTGCGCGATCGTCCAGCCCGGCGTTCCGCCGCTTGTCACGCCCCGGTGCAGGCTCCGCAGCTCGATAGCGCGGGCGATGCCGTCCGCGATCCCGCCCGTGTCCGGTAGAGCCCGGTCGGCGAACGGATTGTCCCAGCTGGCATCGAAACCGGGTCCAAACGAGTAGCGCGTCGGGGTCTCACCGTTCGCCGTGACTGCCATCTCCACCCGGGTCGGGTAATCGACCGGCCCGCCATCCTCGCCTCGCCGCAGGCGATCCGCGCCGTCCTCGGTCAGGATGTAGCCGTTCGTCCCCTCGGCGGTCACGATTCGGGGCCGCCCCCAGCGGAGCGGCGTGACCCAGGCGGTGCTGTAGCTCACGGAGGCTGTGATCCCGCTCTCGAAGGTCAGCGTCGCGTCGATCCAGGATTCGGGCCAACCCTCGCGCACCGGGCCGTTGGGCACCCGGCGGCCGGCCGCCCGGATCTCAGCCACATCGCACCCCGCGTAGGAGCGGAGGAGGCTCATGATGTGGTAGCTGCTCTCCTCGTTCACCGGCGGGTTGTAGGCGGAGAGGTGGACGAGCTCCCCGATGAGGCCCGCGCGGATCGCGGCGGCGTTGAGCTGCTCCGCGGGTCGGCGGCCGTAATTCTCGGCGACTTCGACGAACACGCCCGCTTTCGCCACCGCGTCGGCGATCGCATCCATCATCGGACGCGTCAGACCGAGGGTCGTCTCGATCATCATGGGGACGCCCGCGCGCGCCGCCACGATCGCGACGAGGTGGTGAGCCTCGGGCGGTGTCGTGATGAGCACCGCATCGACGCGATCCTTCGTGAGGCACTCGCGCGGGTCGGTGTACGCCTCGCAGCCCAGCTCGCCCGCGACCCGCTCGGCGACCGACGGATTTGCGTCGCAGATGGCGGCGACCTGGAAGAGATCCGTCAGGGCGCGGAGCGTC
The DNA here is from genome assembly GCA_035652535.1 of Chloroflexota bacterium. NCBI lineage: Bacteria > Bacillati > Chloroflexota > Chloroflexota bacterium. The sequence goes on along the minus strand of DASRDP010000098.1, from coordinate 8,163 downwards.
GCGAGGTGCTGCTGGGCGCGACGGCCGGCGCCGACGATCCCGAGACGAAGCTGCTCGACCATCAGCGGGTCCATTCCCAGAGGTACGTATTGAACGCGCCATTCGCGGCGTCGGGCGTCTGGCGGACCTTCGGCCCCTGGAGATTGCCCGCCCGGGCGTTGACGACGACCATGAACATCGTCGGGATCGCGCCCACGTCCTCGTAGATCAGCCGCTCCATCTGCGCGGTGTACTGCTCGCGGTCCGCAGGGTCGAGGCTGGTGTCGAATGCCTGCCAGACGCGGTCGTATTCGGGACTCGACCAGCCAGCCCTGTTCTGACCGGCCCACCGGTTCTCCGGGCGTGGAATCTCCGCGGAGGTGAAGAGGCTGAGGGCCTTCCCTCCAAAGCCACCCATGGTCAGCCCGGGGCGCAAGGCCCGCGCCTGCAGGTCGCGCAGCTGCGCGACCGGGATGACGTAGGAGAAGACGTCCACGCCCGCCTGGCGCAGGCTGTCGACGTAAATGGCGTTCTCGCGCTCGGGCGATGGTCCGCCATCCGTGGCGTACTCCACCCGGAACGGCTCGCCCCCGGGCTCCTGGAAGAACCCTTGGGGCCCCCTCGTCAACCCGGCCTCCTCGAGGAGCTGCTGGACCATGCGGGGATCGTAGCGCGGCGGCGGGCTGAGCCCTTCCACTGCCTTGAACATGCGCGACCGGGGCGAGGTGATCGTAGAAGTCGCGAGTCCGTGACCGCCCGTCACCGCGTCTACTGCCGCTTGCGCGTCGATGCCCCAGGCAATGGCGCGACGGACGCGAACGTCGACGAGTGCGCGGGGGCTGACAGTATCCGGCCGGTGCTGGATCCCCGTCAGGCGAAGTAGGGACGGCGCATAGTCCAGCACGATATCCACGTTGCGCGCCCGCGCCTCCTGCTCCAGGGTGGCGGCTTCCTCGTAGAAGAACACCCAGTCGTGGGCGAATTGCGCCTCACCGGTCAGCATCAGGGCGATCGCCGTGTTGGGGTCAGAGACGAACATGATGCGGACCTGGTCGATCTTGGGCTTGCCCAAGGCGTGGCCTTCGAACGCAGAAGCCTCGATTGCCGAGCCCGGCGTCCACTCAGTGATCCGGTATGGCCCGGAGCCGACGTACTCCCGCGTCCAGAACGGCAGATTGACGAAGGCTTCAGGATCGAGCTGGCGCAGCGACCCGCGGAGGATATGGGCGGGGAGCGCTTGGAACCCCATGTCGAGCCCGGCCGCGTCGGGATACAGGCGTCGCCACTTGATGACGACCGTGTCGCGGTCCGGCGCGAGCACCTCGGCCATCTGCCCGATCGGCGCCCCGGCCGACGCGCCCAGCTCCGGCGTGGAGTAAACCTGCCAGCCGAACACGAAGTCCGCGGCGGTGAGCGGCTGGCCATCGTGCCAGGACAGGTTGGGGCGCAGATGATATGTCGTCTGCATCGTGCCGTCGGGGAAGACCTGCCACGAGTCCGTGTTGAGTTGCGGTAACGCCTCGGCCTGGTAGGGGTGGATGCCCTCGGTGTCATCCATGTAGTCGAGCGTGCCGTTGAACATGCGAATCGGGCCCAGCAGCGATCCTGAGAATGCCTGGAGGGGCTTGGCCGCGATACTGGGTGGCTCGCCGCGTGCCAGCATCACGAGGGTGCGCTGGATCGGAACTGCGCTCGGCGAAGGAGCGGCGGGCGATCTCCCCAACGTTCCAGGCGCCGCCGATGGCGCGCACGCGGCGACAGTGAGCAGGCATGCCAGCCAGGCGGTCCGGTGCCGGAGGTTCGTCATCGGGCCATCCCCCGCTAGCCGGCGGGCACCGTCTGGGGCACCGTGTCCTTCCACGAGCGGGCGGCGGATCGAATGCATGCGAGCTGGTCCTCGAGCGCGCCGTCGAGGTCCGTATGCTCGGAGAGGCACTCGATTGAGATCGTGGAGTAGGCCTCCGGATGGCTCGCGTTGTAGGGCTCGATGCCTTTCTGGAGATCGCGACAGGCCTCGAGCAGGATGGCCCGCATCTTGATCAACGGCGCGTCGGTGGCGCTGAGGTGCTCCAGGTCCCGCTCGACGATCGCCCCAGGTCCCTGCCGCTCCACCATCGCCGTGTCCTGGGTCCGTTGGGCCGGGATTCCGCTCATATTCTTCGTCCGCTGGAACTCCCGGTCCTGCAGGTAGTCGTTTTGAAGGGTCCGCGTGTCCCGATACGTGTCGATGGCGTACCCGCCAGGAAGCTGGTACACGGTCCGCTCGACGTCTGGGCTGTACTTCTTCTCGCTGGGCGCGTTCACCTGGAGCCGTCGCCGCTCGTCGTCTTTCAGTGGCCGCTCGGGGTGCGACATGTACTGGAAGACTGTGCAGTGCTCGTCGTCGATGGGGACGAAGACCCGCCCGCCGGACGGATAGGTCGGAGACGAGATGAGGCTGAAGTTGGGCACCATCCATCGGTCGATGCGCCACCGCTCCAGCCCGCTTGGATCGGGCGAGTGGGACGAGCGGATCATGCCGAAGTCCGTCTGTCGGGGCGGCATCTGGATATTGCGGAAGTTGAAGGAGGGTCGGCCACCCGTCGCGGCGCCACCGCGTGCGCCTGCCGGTCCAGTCGGGATGTTCTGCTGGTCGAACCATTGGTGGAGAAAGTACGCGTGGGTGGAGTCCATCTCGCCTTCCATCCCCTGGAAGTAGTTGCACTCCTGCATCCAGCGCATCACCATCCGGTGGCTCGGCGGCACCTGGCACCACTCGAAGAGGGGCAGCTCGGGCATCAGCTCCGGCGGCCCCATGTAGACCCAGACGACCCCGCCCCAGTCCCGTGCGGGATAGGCCTTGAGGCGAATGCGGTCTTTGAACGTGGACTCGGCCGGCTCGGTGGGCATCTCGATGCAATTGCCGGCCGTGTCGAACTTCCAGCCGTGGTAGATGCAGCGCAGGCCGGACTCCTCGTTCCGCCCGTAGTAGAGACGCGAGCGGCGGTGGGCGCAGTAGGCATCCACCGCACCTATTTGGCCGGTGGAATCCCGGAACGCGACGAGGTCTTCGCCGAGGAGCCCGGTGCGCATCGGCGGCCCATCCGCGGCGAGCTCCTCCGAGAGCAGGGCCGGCATCCAGAATCGGCGGAAGAGCTGGCCCATGGGCGTGCCCGGCCCCGTTCGGGTGAGGAGCTCGTTGTCTTCTTTGCTCAGCATGGTCGGTCTCCGTCTCGCGTGCTGGTCTGCGTCACGCCGAATGACTGCTTCGGATGGACGCCATGGTATCGGATGCCTGACCTTGATGCGAGCACTTCATTTTTCCTCATGACGAGCGGCCTGTCCGAGGGTACACTGGCCGTGGACGGGCTCCCCGCCTGCGCTCGTCGTTTTGGACTGCGGATCATGGGGCAAGTCATCAAGCGTATCGAGGAGAGAGCGGAGCCATGTTGACGGTGGAAGATGCAGAACTGATCATGCGAACCGGGCCCGGGACCCCAATGGGCGAGCTCATCCGCCGGACATGGGTGCCGTGTTGTCTCTCTGAGGAGCTGCCGGAGCCGGACTGTGACCCAATCCGCATCCGGCTCCTCGGCGAGGACCTCGTTGCATTTCGCGACAGCGACGGTCATGTCGGCGTCATGGAAGAGCGTTGTCCCCACCGTCAGGCCTCCCTCTTCTTCGGCCGAAACGAGGAGGGCGGGATCCGCTGCCTCTACCACGGCTGGAAGATCGACGTGCACGGGAACGTCCTGGAGACTCCCTGCGAGCCGCCCGAGAGCCGGATGCGCTTCCACATCAAGCACCGAGCCTTCCCGGTCGTGGAGCAGGGCGACGTGGTCTGGATCTACATGGGCCCGAAGGAGAAGCAGCCGCCGTTCCCGAACTTCTGGTGGACCACGGTACCCGCGGATCAGCGCAGCGTTGGCAAGATCGACTACGCCTGCAACTACGTCCAGTCCATCGAGGGCGCCATCGAGCACATCCACGGCGACGTGCTCCACTCGGGTCACGAGTTGATGGGCTGGAATGAGGCACAGATAGCGAGCCTCGACAAGCGCTACTACGGATTTCGCCCAGCGGCCCGGCTTTATGAGAACCAGGACACTCCATACGGCTTCCGATTCGCCGGCATCAAACCGTTGGACGACGATCAGAAAGCGATCCACATCACGCCCTTCATCGTTCCGTTCCACATTCTCCTGTCGACATCGCCCCATATGTTCGTCCCGATGGATGACGAGCACTGCTGGTACTTCGACGTGCGCGCCAGCGCCACCCACAAGGTCGACCGGGAGCGCGAGCTGCGGGAGCGGGGCGAGGTAGTAGGGGTGGACGTCGATGCCCAGCATCGGAAGTTCCGAACCCTCGACAATAACTTCCTGCAAGACCGCAAGGCGATGCGAGCGAAGAAGGAGCACTGGAGCTTCTCCGGCATTCCCTGGGGCAAGCCCCACCAGGACATGGCCGTCATCGAGAGCATGGGGCCGCTGACGAACTGGGCGAAGGAGCACCTCGGGGTGGCAGATGTCGTCATCGTGGCCATGCGCCAGTGCCTCATCGAGGCGGTGAAGCGGTTCGTCGAGTCGGGTGAGGTGGCCGAGGCCGACCCGTCGGTCCCGTTGGATCGCGTCCGTGGGGAGAGCGCGGTGATCCCCGCCGACGCGGAATGGAAACAGATTGCCATGTATGCGGGAGAATCTGAGCCTGCGATGAGCTAGAGACTCTTCCTCATCCCTTCCTGCATGTCCCGAGGAGCTTCCGAGACGGCGTCACCGGGGGCAAAAGAGGGAGCAGTCTGCGGAGCCGCGACCAGAGACAACGCCGTATGCGACGTCGCTCCAGCGTCAGGCGCCGGTCGCACCGACGAGCGCTTACGACACGTGGCCTCGCTCACCATAGGATCGCTCGGCCCCAGGGTGGAGCGGAACGTCGCGCGGGGCGGCGGTGCCGCGGCAGAGGTCGGCCCACGTCACAGGCTCCTCCGAGTCCCAAACCACGCGATCCCCGGCCGCTTCCAGCTCTTTACACTACAGCCTGAACGTCACCGCCCACCTTGGCGCCCTGCGCGGACCCGACGCGGGGGTCTCAGAGACTCCGAACTACTGGAACATCGAGGAGTGGGAGCTCATGTGCGCAAGCGCTCTTGAGAAAGGGACGAGGGGCCCGTACACTCGGGCCGACGAAGCAGGAGGCGTACGATGGCAATTGAGGAGTGGCGCGATATTACCCACACGGGGCCCGGGACTCTGGCGGGTCGGTACCTCCGACTGTTCTGGCAGCCCGTCTATCGCGCGCAGGACCTGGCGGCCGGGAGAGCCGTACCCGTCCGCATCATGGGTGAGGACTACACGCTGTACCGGGGCGAGAGCGGCCAGGTCTATCTCGTCGACGCCCATTGCGCGCACCGGGGGACGCAGCTCTCCATCGGCTGGGTGCAGGGCGAGAACGTGCGCTGCCGCTACCACGGCTGGATGTTCGACGGCTCCGGCCGGTGCCTCGAGCAGCCCTTGGAGGACCGGCCATTCTGCGAGCGCGTCCGCATCCGCTCGTTCCCGGTGCAGGAGTACCTCGGCTTGATCTTTGCCTACCTGGGCGAGGGCGAGACACCACCCTTGAAGCGGCTTCCCGACGCGGAGCGCCCCGGCTACCTCGAGGCTGGTCCGCCTGAGTACTGGCCGTGCAACTTCATGACGCGCATCGACAACGACTCCCGCCACGTGGTGTACACGCACATGGAGTCGTGGATCCGAATGGGCGCGCCGATGCGCTCAGGGCCGTCGAACTTGCGAGCCGAGGAGACCGAATATGGCGTCGTGACCTACGCGCCGGCGAAGCCCGGGCAGGTCCAGCGCTTCACCTACTTCCACATGCCGAACATCAACCAGGTCCGCAGCCCGCGCATCGAGGGCACCATCGAAGACGCGCGCAACCTCGAGGCCGACCGCTTCTTCTGGCGCGTCCCGGTGGACGACGACAACTGCGTCAACTTCGTCGTCGACTACATTCCGCTCACGCCCGAGCAGGCGGAGCTGTACCGCGATCGACGGCGCGAGGCCGGCGAGGCGTCGCCGGCGGAGCTCAACGCCCTTGGCGACCAGATCCTAGCGGGCAAGCTGCGCATCGAGGACCTGCCGAAGGACATGAGCATCTACAAGCTCTTCTGGATCGAGGACTACGTGACGCAGGTCGGCCAGCGCCAGCGAGGACGCGAGCGACCGGAGCACCTCGGATCGACCGACGTCGGTGTCATCCTGAAGCGCAAAATCTGGGAGCGCGAGCTCAAAGCCCTGGCCGAGGGGCAGCCGCTGAAGGACTGGGTCTCCCCGGCAGGCCTCGCGGAGAAGCAAGAGAAGCGCCACTTCGCGAGCGTCGGCTGATGCCTACCCGGGTTGGCTTCATCGGGCTCGGGACGATGGGCACCCCGATGGCCCTCAACGCCCTGGCGGCCGGCTTCGAGCTGACAGTCTTTGACCCGCGCAAAGAGGCGACGGAGCCCCTGGCCGCACGCGGTGCGCAGGTGGCGACGTCCGCTCGAGAGCTCGGGGTGATGGCAGACGTGATTCAGCTCGCCGTCCCCGACGACGCCGCGGTTCGGGCCGCGGTGCTCGGCCAGGACGGGCTCCTCGCTGGGGCCAAGCCGGGCACGACCGTCATCATCCACAGCACGATTCATCCCCAGACTGCGAAGGAAGTGGACGCGCGCGCGGCCACCCAGGGCGTCCACGTTCTGGACGCGCAGATGACCGGCGCGCGCACGGGGGCAGAGGCGCGAAACCTGCTCTTCATGGTGGGCGGCGACGCCGCGGTCCTTGACCGCGTCCGCCCTGTCCTCGAGGCATCGGCGTCCCACGTCATCCACATGGGCCCGCTGGGGATGGGCGCGGTAACCAAGGCCGCGCAGCAGGCTGTGACCGTCGTAAACCTGCTGGCGGCGTCGGAGGGGATCCGTCTGGCCCAGAAGGGCGGGGTAGACCTCGACGCCTTCTTCGAAGTGCTGCGGCTCTCGACAGCGCAGAGCTTTGTGATCGACAACCGGATGGGCTTCCCGCCGGAGCTGGGTGGCGCCCAACGCGGCGAATCCCGCGACCCGCGCCCCTTCTATCGGGGCCTACGCGCCGTCCTCGCCCTGGCCTTCGATTTGGACGAGCCGGCTCCAGCTGCGGCCTTGGCCCAGCAGACAGTCCCTTGGGTTCTTGGCTCCTGACCTTGGTCGGTGGGCACGAGGCGGCGCGTAGCGACACGTCGAATTACCGCGCTACGCGCTCGGCAGGCGCCCTCCAGAGTGGATCGACATAGCGTCCCCCGGTCTCCCGGAGGAGACCCTCCAGCTCCTCATCCGTCGGCGGCGCGTTCCGCTTGAGGAAGATGGGATCCACGTCGTTGACGCGCGGATCCCGGATCTGGCCGGGCGGCACTCCCCCCTCCTCGACCGTTCGGATGGCCCGGAGCAGCATCCGCCGCCACGCCGCGATCGACATGTCCGCGACCCCGAGCGTCTCCTTCGTTCGATCCTGGATGGGTCCCTGGGTCTCGTTGGCCATCGCATCCTGCACCACGAACACCGACCCCATCCCCGTGAACGTGCTCGTCTTCTGCTCCTCGCGGTCCTGCAGGTAGCGGTTCGATTGGTTCCGGATGAAGTGGTAGTCGGGCGTCATCATCGCCCAGCTTCGCTTGTATCGGTGCTCCTCCGGGATGGGCCCGGAGCGCTTGAAGGACAGGGCGAACAGCCAATTGTGGGTGTCGTCGATCGGTACGCGCCAGTAGATGAGGTAGCCATCCCCCGCGGCCTGCGACCCGCCGTTGGTGAGACAGAGGCTCGGGAAGGTGTACTCGGGACCGCCCATCCCGTCGGCCCGGTAGGCCCACACGCCGAAATCGTGCTCCTCTACCCGCGTGTACCCGATGTACTCGTCGCGCGGGGGCTCACGAAAATTCATCTCCTGGGCTCCGCCCGTATCTCTGGGATGCGTCTCGAGCTGCCTGGTGCCAGGGTCCGTCCGCAAGAAACGGTGCAGGAAGCGGACGTGGGTGCTGTCCTGGCTCCCCTCGAGCCCCTGGAGATAGTTACATTCGTGGAAGTGCTTGGTGGTGAACCGGTTCTCCTCAGGGGCGGAAAGCACTTCGTAGTTCGGCAAGAGCGGCGGATCGCCTTCACCCATGTAGGTGAAGATGATGCCTCCCTTCTCCAGGCAGGGATAT
>DASRDP010000097.1 GCA_035652535.1 Chloroflexota bacterium | reverse complement strand
ATCGTCCTCGAGGGCTTCGCATATCCGAACACCAAGCTCATGGAAGGGCCTTTCGGCGAGTGGACGGGCTACTACGCCAGCGGCTCGCGCGAGGAGCCGGTGGTCGACGTCAAGGCCGTCTACTACCGCGACGATCCCATCATTCTGGGCGCGCCGCCCAACAAGCCGCCCTATGAAGCGCACCGGTACCGCATCTATCTGCGCTCCGCGCTCCTTCGCCGCGAGGTACGGCTCGCCGGCGTGCCGGACGTCGTCGCAGCCTGGTGCCACGGCGTGGGCGGCTGCCGTCTCCTGAACGTGATCTCCATCAAGCAGCGGTATCCCGGCCATGCTCGGCAGGCGGGGCACGTGGCGGCGATGTGCCGGGCCGGCGCGTACCTGGGGCGTCTGGTCATCGTGGTGGACGAGGACATCGACGTGACGGACCTGGACGAGGTGATGTGGGCGGTGTGCACGCGGTCCGATCCGGAGCGCTCGCTGGACATCATCAAGCGGGCCTGGAGCGGTCCGCTGGACCCGGCGATCCATCCTGACGCCAAGGGGTTCAACTCGCGCCTGATCATCGACGCCTGCAAGCCGTACGAGTGGATGGACAAGTTCCCCCACGCCATCGGGCCAGACCCCGCCTACAAGCGGGAGACGCGCGAGAAGTGGGGGTGGATCCTCCGCGGCGACACCCCGCCAAGCCGATAGATCCATCTTGGACGCTCGCGGCGGGTGATCGACAAGGTCGTTGAGTCGGTCGCGCATGCGGTTCACGACGTGCCGTCCGGGGCCACGGTCCTGATCGGCGGGTTTGGCTTCTGCGGCGTGCCGGAGAACCTCCTGCGCGCCCTCGCCCAACAGGGGGCGAGCGACCTCACGACCGTCTCCGACGACGCGGGGCTCGACGGCTGGGGCATCGGCCAGCTCCTCGACGCGCAGCGCGTCCGCCGCATGCTGCTCGCACGCGCCGTCGGGAACGCGGCGTTCCAGCGACAGCTCCGGGCCGGCGAGCTGGACGTGACCTTCGTCCCACTGGGCACCCTCGTGGAGCGCGTCCGCGCCGGCGGCGCGGGGATTCCCGCCTTCTATACGCCGACGGGGGTGGGGACGCCGGTAGCGGAGGGCAAGGAGGTCCGCGAGTTCGAGGGGAAGCCATACCTGCTCGAGCGGGCGATTCACGGGGACTTCGCGCTGGTCGCCGCGTGGCGCGGCGACCGCCACGGCAATCTCGTCTACCGCGAAACGGCGCGCAACACCAACCCCCTCATGGCGGCAAGCGCCCGGGTCTGCATCGCGGAAGTGGAGGAGCTGGTCGAACCGGGCCAGCTCGATCCCAACGGCATCCACACGCCGGGCATCTTCGTTCACCGGGTCGTCGTCGCGCGACGATCCAAGGGGATCGATCACCCCCAGTCGCCCTTCGCGCAGCGCCGGGCGTGAGGTCGGGTCACACGCCGTGCCGCTGACGCGCGACCAGATCGCTCGACGGGCCGCTCGGGAGCTGCGCAACGGCGACTACGTGAACCTGGGCGTCGGCATCCCGATGCTGGTGGCCAACCACGTGCCGCCCGGCGTCGAGGTGATCCTGCACTCCGGCCACGGAGTGCTCGGGCTCGGGCCTTCTCCCAAACCCGACGAGATGGATCCCGACCTGGTGAGCGTCGAGACGACGCTCGCGACGATCGTGCCGGGCGCGGCCTTGATCCCGACCATCGACTCCTTCGGACTCATCCGCGGCGGCAAGCTTGACGTGGCCATCATGGGCGCGATGCAGGTCTCCGCGACGGGGGACATCGCGAACTGGGCTGCGCCCAACGCAGCGCCGAGGGGGATGGGCGGGGCGATGGACCTCGCGGTGGGCGTCCGGCGGCTGGTCGTCACGATGGAGCACGTGACCCGCTCGGGTGAGCTGCGGATTCTCGACCGGTGCACGCTCCCGCTCACCGGGGTGGCGTGCGTCGATCGGATCATCACCGACTACTGCGTGCTGGACGTGACGCCCGAGGGGCTCGCGCTGCGCGAGCTGGCGCCCGGCGTGACGGCCGAGGAGGTCCAGGCGATCACGCAGCCGCGCCTGATCGTCGACGCGGACGTCCGCGAGATCGCGAACTAGCGGCGCGAGAGCCCTCGCCTGACGGCCGTCCGCAGAGTCCACACCGGCCGCTACTCAACGGTCAGCGTACCGACCATTCCCGCTTCGCGATGACTGAACACGGTGCAGTAGAACTCGTAGCTACCCGGCGGCAGTTGAAATTCGCCGTCCGCCTCGTCATTGGCGCGAACCGGAATGTCGACGGTGTGTCCCAGGATCCGCGTCAACCACCCAACGCGTGGCCACGCATCGATGGTGAACGTGTGTGGAACGCCTCCTCCGCTCATCGGCCCGTCCACGTGATTGTCGAACGTCAGACGCACTGGGACGTCCGCCGCGGTAACCAGAACAATCGGCTCATACGCGAACTCGGCACGGCGAATGACCGACCGCACTCGCAGCTCGCCCTGGGTCGATCCCGGGTGTCGATTCGGTGGCGACAGGATTGCGCACCCGGCGAGCATCGCCGCGGTCGCTCCGGCGATGAGCGCGAGCACTCGGCAGTGCCGGGGAATCGCGAGCGCTCGCCTTAGAGGGCCGCTTGGTCCAGCGCGTACATCCGAATGGGCACGTCCCAGAGGACCGTGCGCTGGGCGCCGGTCGGGAGGTCCCGGCGCGCCAGGAAGTCGGCGATCTTCTCGGGGTACTCTTCTTTCTTCTCGTGCGGATAGTCCGACGCCGAGAAGAATACGTCCGATCGCCCGAGCTTGTTCACGGCCGCCGCGAGTCCGCCCTCGTCCAGCTCGGTGTGGAAGAAGATGCGCCCGCCGGCCATGTGCTCGCTCGGGAGGCACTTCAGATCGGGCGCCTGGGCAGTGCGGTTGTGGAACTCCATGTCGAGCCGCTCCGCCATGAACGGCACCCAGCCGCAGCCCGCCTCGCAGTAGGCGACTCTCAACCTGGGAAACGCGTCGAACACGCCGCTGAAGATCATGCTGGTAAGTTGAATCATCTGGCTGAACGGATGGGTGAGGGCGCGGACCTCGATGAGCCGCTGCAGGCGATCCAGGCCAAGATTGTGGTTCGGCGCACCATGGACCGCGAGGATCACGTTCAATTCCTGCGCGGCCTCGTAGATCGGCCAGAACTGGCGGTCGCCGAACGCGCGCTGCAACCCAACGGCGGGGAGAATTCCGCCCACCATGCCCAGGTCCCGGACGACGCGGCGAAGCTCTCTCGCAGCCTCGGGCGGGTCCTGGACCGGAATGAGCGCCATGCCTTTGATCCGCTTGGGGTCCGCCCGCATGAATCGATCGGAGAGCCAATCGTTGTAGCCGCGGGCGAGCGCGGCGGCCCACTCCGGATCGGAGATGAGCCCGAAGGCCAGGCCGGCCGTGGGGAACAGGACAGTCGCGGCAATGTTCGCATCGTCGAGGTACTCGATCCACGCGCCGGCGTCCGGGCGCTCGGTAACGAACCCCTTTCCGTCCGTGACGCGGCGCGCCGCTCGATGCCAGCCGTCGAGCGTGGGGAAGAACGGATAGGAGAAGAGCTGATCCTGGCCGCGATAGGGCGGTGGTAGGTACGCGAAGATCTCGGTCTCCGACTCGATGATGTGTCCGTCCGCGTCGATGACCCGTTCAGGCGCCATGCCCCGCACCTCCCGCCTTGCTGCCCGGCTCGCGACGAGCCGCATCGAGCATTAGCTTATTGGCCGCGCTGTAGGAGACGCAAGCGCGGGCACCGGCGTCTGCTACAATGGCGAACGGGACCCGAGGGCCCGAGCGTCGCCTTCCGACCTCCTCAAGGAGAGCACATGATTCGCCCGGTCAACATGGTGCCGCTGATGGCGCGGCTCTTTCGCTCCATCGGCGACGAAGGACGCCTGACCGTCCTCGAAGCGCTCATTCCCCGCGAGCAGCGCGTGTCGGACATTGTGCAGGCGACCGGACTCTCGCAGTCCACCGTCTCAACGCACCTCTCGGCGCTGCACGCCGCGGGGCTGGCGACTCGGCGCCAGGAGGCGCGCAGCGTCTGGTACGGGGCGTCCCACCCCGCGATCGAGCGGCTCCTCGCCGCGTCCGAGGAGGTCGTGGTCGCCGGCTCGGATCAGGCGTATGCCTGCTCGAGCCCCTGCTGCGACCCGCGCGCGTCCTAGCGTCCCGTCCCCTTGTCCGCCTCCAACCGCTAGAAGAGCGAGCGCCCGAGCGACGGGCACGTCATTGTGATCCCGCCCTCGGGCTCCGTGGTGTGTGCTCGCGAGCCGCGCGCGCATGCTCGCCCCGAAGTGTGGCCGCCGGCGGTTGCGACCACGGTGTCTGCTCGTCAACCCGCGGTAAACACGGTTTCGGCGCTCCTCCGGCGCTCGGCGCTTCGGGATCGGGTCAATTCATCCCGTTCGACGCTTCGGCGCACGTCCGTCACGATGCGCGCCGCGGAAGCCCCTCAGCGAAGGCGCCCAGGATCTCAGATATCGACAGGAGCTGCTCGGTGGAGAGCCGCTGGGCGAAATGCGTCTGAACGGCCCCGCGGTACACCACCGAGGCGCGCTCGAAGCTCGATTGCCCCCGCTTGGTCAGCTCGGCCAGGTAACTGCGCGCGTCGTTCGGGTCCTTGCGCCGGGTCACGAGACCACGGCGCACGAGCTGGTCCACGAGACGCGTGATGCCGCTCGGCGAGAGATACACGCTGTTCGCCAGCTCGGCCATCCGGAGCGAGCCCCCGGGCACATGGGCGAGCCGGACCAGGACTTCGTACGCGCGCACAGACATTCCGGCCTCTTGCTCCATGGCTGCATCCAGCTCGCGGACGATGGCGGCGTGGCTGCGGAGCAGCGTCCGCCATGCCTGAACGCCCGGGTCATCGGTGCTTATCACGAGCAATCTCCAATGAAAACAATTTCACAGCAAAATATTTGCATGTACAAGCAATAGTTAGGTATAAATAGCATAGACGTTGAAAACACAGGGAGGCAACCCGATGACAGAGACCTTGAGCCAGACCGGAAAGGCACGACCGTCGCCCGCATTTCGCGCGTCGCGAACGCTCCTGGGCCGCGTCCGCCGAGATCAGCGCCCGGCTGCGTCGCCGGCTGACAAGCAGCGCAGCTCTGAAAGCCTGGCGGAGAGCGCGGCGACCCTGGCGCTCGCCGAGACCTGGGGCTGGTCCTAACCACGATCTTCGCGCGCCATCGCGCGCTCCTTCTCGGGCAGGGCCCCCGACACCGGATGCCCTGCCCCCCCGGCGGCGCTAGCCGCCGGTCCCGCCGGGTATCGCTCCGTCGTCCCGGGTCTTCCGCGCCAGATCCCCTGGAACGAGCGCCTCGAGATAGCTGATCTGCCGCTCCTGCATTTCCAATAGCTCCTGCCATTGGCGCAAACGCAGATCCTCCATCGCGCCATGCAGCTCCTCGATCAACGTCTCCGCGTGGAGATTCGTACGGAGGTCGAGCTCCGCCTGGAGCCGGTCCTTCGCGGCCTGGCGATTCTGACTCATCATGATGACGGGCGCCGCGTAGGCGGCCTGCAAGCTGAGCAGCAGATTCATGAGGATGAATGGGTAAGGATCCCACGAATGAAAGATGAACTCAGTGACGTTGATTGTGACCCACAGGGCTAGCAGGCACGATTGCGCGATGATGAAGGGCCAGCTCCCCATGGTGGCCGCGATACGGTCTGCGAGGCGCTGGCCGACAGTGAGGGATTCCTCATGCAGGCGATTCACGTCGCGCGTTGCGCGCTTGCGCTGGATGGCCGCCGCCAGCCGCTCCTCGGCGGCCCGCAAGCCGGAGATCCCCAGATTCCGCGCGCCCCACGTCCGAAGCGCCGCCGTGAGCCATACGCGTCGCCCGACCGGCTGAATCGGCACGCCGGCCCGCCGCTTCTCGGCCAGCTCGCGGAGCGCCGCGGCAAACTGCGGCGACGCCTGGACCAGATCGTGCACGTCGGCCCGCCAGAGCCGCCACAGGGTGAGCGGCGTGCGCGCGAGGACTGTCGCGGAGCGCGGCTCTTCGGCCAGGATCGCCATCTCCCCGAATACCTCGCCCGGCCCGAGGGTTGCGACGTCCATCCGTCCATCCCGCTGGACCTGCGCCTCGCCGGCCTCGATCACGTAGAGCGCGTCTCCCCGATCCCCCTGGGAAAACACGATCTGACCGGCGGGCACCTCGACCAGCTCGACTTTCGGGGCGAGGGCCTGGACTTCGTCGGGCGGCAGCGCCCGAAGCAGCTCGACGTCGCTGAGGCGGTCGAGGATGTGGGCCGTGTTCGTTCGCGCAAGCGCGTGGGTGGAGCTAATCGCGGCGTCCTTCATCCTTTCGATTGACCTCCCATCGAGTCCGTCCTCGGGCGTCCTGCCCAATCCATGATCGCCTCCGCTGCCGCCTCCGGATTTTCGAACCTCGGAAGCTCCGCCCCGGCCGCCCGAAGCAGGGCGTGCAGCCGCGCCAGCTGAGGCGGCCTCACGTTACACCGTTCGAGCAGATCGTGCATCTGGAAAATCTCGTCCGGGGTAGACCGAGCGGCCAGAGAGCCGTCCTCCGCTATCACGTACACGGTGTCCACGAGCCGCGGAAGCTCCTCAACCTCATGGGTTGTCAGCAATAGAGAGATCCGGCGGCGCGCGTGCTCGGACCGAACGAGGTCGATGAGCTCGGCGCGTGAGCGTGGGTCGAGTCCGGCAAAAGGCTCGTCGAGCACGAGAAGCTCGGGGTTCGTCACCAGCGCGCCGGCCAGCGCCAACTTCCGGCGCTCGCCACCCGACAGATAGTGGGGCACCCGGTTGAGGACCTCGCCGAGGTCGAAGGAGTCGGCGACCTCCGCCACGCGCGCGTTCACCTCCGCCGCGGTCAGTCCGCGCCCGGCCAGCCCGAACGCGATGTCCTCCGCCACCGTCGGCGCGAGGAGCTGCGCGTCGACGTCCTGAAGCACCACCCCGATGCGCAGCCGAATCGCGTCGAACTCCCGCGACGGGTCATGGCCAAACACGCGGATCTCGCCATCGGATGGCCGAAGCAGCCCGACGAGCGCGCGAATCAGGGTGCTCTTCCCGCTCCCGTTCGGTCCCACGATCGCGACGCGTTCGCCTCGGCGAACGACGAACGGGATGCCGCCGATCCGGACGGCGCGGCCGTCCGGATAATCGACGCGGATGTCGCGGGCATAGGCGAGGGATTCGGTCACGGACGGCTCCGGAGAGCGCCCGCCCCGGCCACCACCGCGCCCGCCATCGCGAGGTTCGTCGCGAGCGGCAGCCCTGGTGCGACGGCGAGCGCCCCCGCGAGCCACGCGCCGGTCGCGAGGAGAAACGCCGCGTCTCGGGGAAGCCGCGGGCGACGTGCGTCTGCCGGCGCTGCGCCCGGGTAGCCGCGCAGGCGCATCATCGCGTACTGCTCTTCCGCCAGCTCGTGCGACCGGAGGATCGCGAGCGCGGCCACGAGCGCGCTTCGGCGAAGCCGCGCCAGAGGCGGTAGGCTCGCGCTCCGGAGCCGAACCGCGTCCCGCGTATCGAGCGCCCGCTCGATCAGGATGAAGACAGATCGGTACGCGAGCATCACCATGTCGGCCAGGATGGACGGGGCTACGCGTCGAAGCGCGCGAAAGAGATCCGTTCGCGGAGTCGAGGACACGAGCAGCAGGAGCGTCAGGCTACTGATCGTTCCCTTCTCGACGATCACGATGGCGGATTCCCAGCTACCTCCGAGGCGAGTTGTGGCAAAGAGGGCCGACATCGTCACGGGAAGGACTGCCATCCCGGCGATCGGTACGACGGGCAGCCGCGAAGTGAGGAGCGCGGCAATCACGGCGCCCAGTACCAGAGCCAGGGCGCCCGCGGAATGACCGACCACGAGGAAGGCGATGACCAGAATCACGCCCACGATCTTGACACCGGGGGACACTCGATGCACCCAGCCCAGCTCGCGGCTGGACCAGCGATCGATGGCGAGTACGTCGATCACGTCACCGTCGCGCGTCGGATCAGGCTGGGCCGCACGGCGGAGATGAACGCGGTCATCGCTCCCACAGCCACTGCTTCCAGCGTCCATCCGATGGCACCCAGCGCCAGCACGAGCCGCGCATAGAGGGCGAACCCGGGTTCGTCGGTCCCTGCGCGCGCCAAGAGGCCCTCTTCCGCGATCGAGCGGGGGTCGACGGCGGCGAAAGCGATGAGCCCCAGGAACGCGATGGTGGACAAGGCGAGCGCGACGAACGTGGCTACCGCGGCGCTCGGCCCGACCTGGCCGGCGTTCGGCCACACGCGGGTGAGGCCCCGAAAGATCAGCGCGCCTGCCACGGTCTCCAGTCCGAGCAAGAGCGTATTCAGGCCGAGGAGCGTGACGCTACCGTCCCCGACCATCAGGCGCAGCAGGTTGAATACGAAGGTCGCCAGCAGCCCGTACGACGGCCCGAGCAGGATACCGCTGAGGACCGTTAGGTGGGGCTCGTAGCCGAGGGGCACGATCTCCAAGGACATGACGATGGTCATGACGGCGGCCATCGTCCCCGCGAGAGGGATGAGGCGCGCGCCTTCCTGAGCGGTGGCGCTGCGAAGAGCCGCGGCGATGGCCAAAGCGGCCAGAATCCAGCCGGCGATCCACAGCCATGCTGGGAGCACGCCGTCTGGAACCATGATGTGCGTAATCGGGCCACCTCCAGCGAGATCGGGGACGGTCGGTTAGATATATCAGAATATCAAGATTCTTCGATATATATTTCCATGCGAGCCGCTGGCGGCGCCAGCGGCGGCTCGCTCCTGCTTGTTCTGGCGACGGCCCGCGGCAACCGGTATCCTGCGTCTGCGCCCGTCCGAGCTACGCGCCAGTTCGGCGTGCGTCGAGAGCGTTTGAGAAATGGAGTGGCCATGTCATTTTCGACGTTCCTCATCATCGTGGTGATCCTGGCCCTGGGCATCGTGCTGCCGTCCCTCCGGCTCTGCAACGAATGGGAGCGCAAAGTTGTGTTGCGGCTTGGGCGCTTCACGGGCGTCCGCGGACCCGGAATCTTCCTGCTCCTCCCCTGGATCGAGCGCACGCCCTTCACCATCGACCTCCGAACGGTCACCAGCAGCTTCACCGCCGAACAGACCCTGACGAAGGACAACGTGCCGGTCAACGTGGACACCATCGTCTTCTGGCGCGTCATCGACCCGGCGCGCGCGGTGCTGCAGGTCTCGGACTATCCCACGGCGGTCCGCGGGAGCGCCCAGACGGCGCTCCGGGACGTCATCGGCCAGAACGATCTCAGCCGCGTGCTCTCAGAGCGCGCAGCCCTCGACGCGGCGATGACTCAGGTCCTGGACAACCAGACTGAGCCATGGGGGATCAAGGTGTCGTCGGTGCAGATGCGCGACATCAAGATCCCCGACGTGCTCCAGGATGCGATGAGCCGCGTGGCCCAGGCCGACCGCGAGCGGCAGGCGCGGGTCATCCTCGGGGACAGCGAGGTCGCCGTGGCCCAGAGATTCGCGGAAGCTGGCAACGTCTACGAGACCAATCCGATGGCGCTTCACCTGCGCGGGATGAATATGCTGTACGAGGTGATGAAGGCCGGGGGTACCTCTACCGTCATCGTGCCGTCCACGGCAGTGGAGAGCATGAACTTCGGCACGCTGACGGGAATCACAGCCCTCGCCCGGGAAGCGGGAGCTGGCCAGGGACCAAATCCGCCTTCGCAACCGCAGCCGCCGTCGCCGCCTACATTTGGGGCCTAGGTCCGCAGGCCCGCCCTTCAGGGCGGCAACCCCGCCGGTCAGGGCGGCAACCCGGCCGGTCAGGGCGGCAACCCCGCCGGTCAGGCCCGCCTTCAGGGCGGCAACGCCCGCGGGTTAGGCGCGCGCGGTGGCGGCGGCGCGGCGCTCCCGCACCAACCCCTCCGCCTCGCGTGTCACGTGGAGGCGCTGCCGGACGTCCACGTTGACGTTGAGGACCGGAATGTCCGCAGGCCGGCGCGGTCGCTCGCCGTGCGTCAGCCGCGCTCCGGGCTGCGTGAGACCCTGCGGCTCCCACCGCAGCTTACCCATCCGCTCGGATTCCGCGTTCGCCGTCGAATGGAGGAACCAGATCTCGTCGTAGTCGTTCGTGTGGGCAGGCGGCCCGCCACCGCGCGTCATCACCAGGCCTCTCGGGGTGTGCACCGTCACGACGCAGTCGCTCTCCTCGGTCAGGAAGACGGCCGCCGTCGGAGGGGTGGACGGCAGGGATGCGCAGGGGACGTCCCAGCCGCTCAGCTTGTAGACGATGGGGTCTCCCGCCCAACCGGCCGTAACGCCCACGGGATCGAAGTCGAAGTACATCGAGTAATACTCGCCATCAACCTTCAGCTGCACTTCGTACTCGGACTGGACGGGGCCGCCGCTCTGGGACGGATCGGGCACGACGATCAGGCTCATGTCGAGACCTGCGCTCGTCTCCCCGTGCGCCCGGTGGTAACGGTCGGCCGACTCCAGCATCGAGCGCGTCTCGAGAATCAGGTGAACCGTCTCGTTCGTTCGCGGCGCCGTCCGATAAACGACGTTTCTCGGAAGGTACACGAAGTCTCCTGGCTCGGCGTCCAGCACGCCGAACTCGGTATGGAAGCGGCACGCCCCGCGATGGATGAAGTACAGCTCGTCGGCATCGACGTTCCGAACGCAGAAAGGCATTGGGGTGGATCGCCGCGAAACGGAGACCGTGGCGTTGCCGTTCGTGAGGAGCGGCATCGGTCGTCCGTCCGGCCGGTCCAGGTCGCTCGGCGTCGCCTCAATCGGGTCGATGGTGGCCGGCCCCAGGCGCAAGTCCCAGCGGACGGGCTCGCCCGGATTGCGCGTCTTGTAGAGGTTCGCGTAGGGACCGAAGAACCCCTTGCGCGTCCACGAGTGGTGAAAGAGCTCCGAATCCTCGCCGTGTCGCGGCACATTCCCAACGCGGTACATCTTTCCGTCTCCTTCCCTCGATCGAGGTGCCCCAGATCGGATGGGCCCGGTTCTGGTTGAAGCATACGACGGCCCGTTCTGGCGATCAAACGAATGGGGGGGCGGGGATGCTCGCCCCGCCCCCATCGCCACCGCTGTGCGGATCAGCGGGCGCCGATCTGCGCGTCATGCTCCAGGACCCACTCCTGCGGCGCATAGATGCCCCAGGTGGCGGTGAAAAGCGCCTGGATCGCCGCGTTCTCATCCAGGATCGAGTGGCCATCCGCGGCCCGGAGCGCCCCAGCCTGCAGCACGCCGCACGCGATCCGACCGCTGGCCACTGCGTCGCTGGTGTACGCCGCCAGAATCGTCGCGTCTGGGATCAGCGTCGCACCGCTGGCCGTTCCGGTGTATGAGGCGGACCCATCATCGTCGATCGAGAGCGCCGGTAGCGCGGCAGCCGTGCCCGCGGTCGTGGCTGGAGTCGCATCGCATCCAGCCCCGGCCTCGAGATCCAACCCGTGCGACCCCGGCGCGAGGCCGGCGAAGCGGGCGTCGACTTGCACGCCGTTGCCGATGGACGTAAGCCGTGCGACTCCCACGAGCCGGCCGGACGCGTCGGTGAGGTACGCGAACCCCTCGGCCACTGGCACGGGCGCTTGCGCGACTGCACCCGGCGCCGGGCCCGCCTCCATGGGCGCCATGGTCGGCACCGGCGTCCCTTCCGCACCACCCACGGAAAGATTGCGAAAGACCACGCCCTCCGCACCGATCTCGACCCGGACGGAATAGGTCCCCGGCGCGAGGAAGACGTTTTGTCCGAAGTGCAGGTCGTCCTGCCCTTTCGCTACGTCGTACATGGGCATCACGGAGCTGAGCTGCCGCGACGTACCGGCCCCCTCGTCCACGACGATGATGGACGGTACGTGGTCGGACACGACGGCTCCGGTGGCAAGGTCACGAACGTGAACCTCGACGTGATGATTCACCGGCTGGCCCTCATCGGTTGTGGCGGGCGTCACCATCGGCATGCCCGGCATCTGGGCCATCACCTCACCCGAACGCGCGCCGGTCGTCTGGTCGGGCATCAGCATGGTCTCGACAGGGCCGATGGAGAGCACCAGGGCATAGTGGGCGGTCGTCTGCACGGATTCCCCCGGGCCCGGGGTCGGCGGACCCACGGTCGGCGTCAGGCTCGTCGGCGCCGCGGTCGGGGATGGAGTCGCGACGGCCAGGAGCGGCGTGTTGGTTGGGATCGCGGTGGGGCTCGCCGCCGTCGTTGCTCTGACCTGCGCCACAGGCGCCAATGGATCCCTCGGCTGAGCTGCATGCCCCGTCAGAACAACCACCGCCGCGAGCGCGAACAGCGAACTGAGCGTAAGGCGAATCGACATCGGGCGTCCTCCTGATCTTGGCCTGGTGGCGCAGTATGGGCTGTGCAGTCACCCGAGGAGGGGGCGTGGGCACGGTCTGCCACTTGATCAGCGTGGCTCGCGACCGGGCGTGCGGCCATCGCCCGATCTGCGCCACGGTATTCTACGGCCCGCAACCTGGAGGTGACGGCTCGTTACGCCGGCGGCGCTTCGCCCAGGGTCACCTGGACGCTGAGGCGCTGATTCCCGCGAAGGACGCTCAGGGTCAGGGAATCGCCCGGCTTCTTTTGATTGATCGTTTGCGCCAGGGAGGACTCGTCCTTCAGATCATTGCCGTCGATGGCGATGATCGCGTCGCCGCGCCGAAGCCCCGCGTTCCCCGCGGGCGATCCCGCCAGGACCTGAAGAATCACGACGCCGTGCGGCGCCTGGCCCCCTTGCGCGCTGGGGATCCCGAGCTGCGACGCGATGGCGGGGTTCAGCGGTTGATAGCGAATGCCCAGGTACGGATGAACCGCGCGACCGGTCGCCACCAGCTGGTCGGCTATGGGCTTCGCCGTGTCGATCGAGATGGCAAAGCCGATCCCCTGCGCCGGCACTCCGGGCTCAGCCTGCCCCGCCACGAGGGTGTTGATGCCGACGACTTCGTTGGAGAGATTGACCAGCGGGCCGCCGGAATTTCCTGGATTGATCGCCGCGTCCGTCTGGATGAGATCGAACAGGTATGGGCCGGCCGCGCTCGAAGACCCGCTCGACGGCTCCTGGACCGTGCGCCCGAGGGCGCTGACCACGCCCGACGTCACCGTCGGGCCGCCACTCAGGCCGAGGGCATTGCCGATGGCGACGACCCAGTCGCCGACCTGGAGGTGATTCGATTCCGCGAGGCGTGCCACGGGCAGATTGTCCGCGGTGATCTGGAGCACCGCGAGGTCAGTCTGCGGATCTGCGCCGACCAGCCGCGCCGGGAATGAGCGCCCGTCCGGAAGCGACACCAGGAGACTCTGCGCGTCCTGCACCACGTGGTTGTTTGTCAGGATGTGGCCCTGGCTGTCATAGATTACGCCCGAGCCCACGCCGGCGGGGACCGTGTACGGCTGGTTGAACAGGTCCACCGTCGTCTGCTGGTTCGTGATCTGCACGACCGCCGGCCGCACCGCCTGGGCGACTTGACGGACCGCGTTGCCGAGATCTGCCGCCGGACCACTGGGCGGCGGCGCCGGCTGCGCCGGCGTCGCGCTGGGCCTCGTCGGCGTCTGGGCCGCGGGGCTTGGAGGAGCGGGGGGCGGCGTGACGATCTGGCACGCCACACTGCCGAGCAACGTTGCGCCTACGAGGACCAGGGGCAACAGAACTCGCGAGAGATATCGAAGGTGGTGCATGTCGTCCCCCCACGAGAGACTTTCGAACCCGTAAACTGGACTCCACTCTAATTGTTCAGCAGAGTTGGCGACTTTGGCGGCGACTTTGCACTCTTCTTGCATTCTCCTTTCAGCAATGAAACAAAGCAATCCGTCTTCTGAAAGGGAACGCTGCTATACGAACGCGCAGACTCGGCCACTGGCGAGCGTGCGCCTAAGCGAATGCGGGCATTACTTCGCGTGCGAAGAGCCGCATTGCGGCCATGACCTGGTCGTGGGGGATCCCACCGTAGTTGAAGGTGGTGCTCAGGATGTCGAACTCGTAGTTGCGCAGCGTGTTCTGGATAGCGCGAATGCACTCCTCCGGCGTGCCGTACGCGTTTCGCCCGCTCGCCAGCATCCCTGCCCAGTCGTAGGGGCCGGGCGGCTTGGGGATCCGCCGCTCGCGTCCCACAGTGGCGACGTGCTCGTACTGCGCGATCGCCGCCTCAGCCACGGTCCGCGCGCGCTCCGAGTCCTCGTCGACCCAGACGCGAAGATGCAGCTTGCAGTGAAAGTTTCGCGGGTCGCTCCCGGTTTCTTCGATGCCCGCGCGCCAGGCCGCGATTCCGGGCACATAGGCCTCGGGCGGAAACGAGTGCGCGACAGTCATGATGTTGCAGCCATGGCGTCCGGCCCACCCCAGGGACTCGGGCGAGACACCCGCGACCCAGATGGGCGGATGGGGCTGCTGGACCGGCCGTGGGAAGACCGACACGTCCTGCATCTGCCAGAACGCGCCGTCGTGACTCCAACGGTCGCGAGTCCAGGCTTTCAGGATGATCTCGATAGATTCCTCGAAGCGCGCGCGGCTCTCCTCCCGGTCGACGCCGAAGACCTGGAAGTCGATCGCCGTATTCCCGAGGCCAATGCCGAACTCCAGTCGACCGCCCGAGATGGCATCCACCATGGCGTAGTCCTCGGCGATCTGGACGGCGTGGTGGAGCGGAAGGATCGAGATGGCCGATCCCAGCCGGATCGTGGAGGTTCGAGCGGCCGCCGCCGAGAGGAATCCGGCGGGATTGGGGATGGCGCCTCCGTACGGGAGGAAGTGGTGCTCGGTGAACCAGAAGCACTCCCACCCCAGCTCCTCAGCCAGCGCGACCTCCTCCAGCACCTCGCGGTAATAGCCCTCGAACGGGCTCATCCGATCCGGGAAATAGGTCGGCAGAAGATGCATGTGAAAACGCACGCCCTTTGCTCCGGAGCGCGAGATGGGGACGCCGCGCACCAGAGCGCGACGCGTGATTCTACGCCGCGGGCTGGCCCAATCGCTCGGCGATCAGGTCGCGGATCACCGCGCCATTGCTCTGCTCCAGATCGTGGGCTGCGCAGAGGATCGTAACCGGACCCTTTCGCGCTTCGTCGACGAGCCGCTGGAGATCCGCTGCGCGCTCGGGCTCCTGCAGCTCGGCGCGATATCGCGCGCGAAAGTCGCTCCACCGGCCCGCGTCGTGGCCGAACCAGCGACGGAGGTCGCTGCTGGGCGCCACGTCGCGCAGCCAGGCGTCGATATGCGCGTCCTCTTTCTTGAGCCCTCGCGGCCACAGCCGGTCGACGAGGATCCGGACGCCATCGTCCGGCTCGGGTGGCTCGTAGATGCGACGGAGGCGAACGCTCATTCCGCTTACCTCGGGACCGGGGGTGGGGCCGGTGGGCCGATCCAGATCGTCTTGACGTTCACGAACTCGTGGATGCCGAAATCGCTCAGCTCGCGCCCAAATCCGCTCCGCTTCACGCCCCCGAAGGGAAGCCGCGGGTCCGATGCGACGAGCCCGTTGATGAACACCGATCCAGCTTCGATGCGGCGGGCCATCTCCCGAGCGCGCGCCACGTCGCGGGTCCAGAGAGCCGCGCCGAGCCCGAACTGGGTGTCGTTCGCGAGGGCGACCGCCTCATCGGCGTCCCGCGCCCGCATCAACGCCGCGGCGGGGCCGAACGTCTCCTGGCTGGCGGCCGGCATGCCGCGACCGACGTTCGACAGGATCGTCGGCTGGAAGAAGTTGCCCCGCCCATCCATGCGGTCGCCGCCCAGCAGCACCTTCGCGCCCATCGAGACCGACTGGCGAACCTGCGCGTGGAGATTGTCCACCAGGTCCGGCCGTGCCAGCGGCCCGATCTGGGTGTCGCGGGCGAGCGGGTCACCGACGCGCATGCGAGCAACCGCGTCCGTATATCGACGCTCGAACTCGTCGGCGATCGCCTCCTCAACGATGAATCGCTTGGCAGCGATGCAGCTCTGGCCCGTGTTCTGATAGCGAGCGGTCGTCCCAACGTCGATTGCCGCGTCGAGGTCGGCGTCGCGAAGCACGATGAAGGGGTCCGATCCGCCCAGCTCCAGCACCGATTTCTTCAGATGGCGCCCGGCGACTTCCGCGACCGTCGCGCCGGCGACGTCGCTGCCGGTGAGGGAGACCCCACGAATCCGATCGTCGGCGATGATCCGCTCCACCGAGCGGCTCGAGACGAGCAGCGTTCGGAATACCCCGGCGGGG
This sequence comes from Chloroflexota bacterium, assembly GCA_035652535.1. Lineage (NCBI taxonomy): Bacteria > Bacillati > Chloroflexota > Chloroflexota bacterium. Next base: position 19,359 of record DASRDP010000097.1, on the reverse strand, counting down.
AACCCGGTCTCCTGAAACACCTCCTCGATGGCGAGCGCGCACTGCGGGACGTTGGAGGCGTGTTTGAGGACCGCCACGTTTCCCGCCATGAGCGTCGGCGCGGCGAAGCGAAACACCTGCCAGAAGGGAAAGTTCCACGGCATGACCGCCAGAATCGGCCCCAGCGGATCGAAGGCAACATAGCTGTCGCGCGCGGTGGTCGCAACGGGTCGATCCGCGAGGTACTCGGCGGCGTGCTCGGCGTAGTAGTCGCACGCCCACGCGCACTTCTCGATCTCACCCTCGGCCTGGACGATGGGCTTGCCCATCTCGACGGTGATGAGCTGCGCGAAGCGCGCCTTCTGGGCGCGCAGGTAGTCCCCGGCCCGCATCATCGCCGCCCCCCGATCGCGGAACGAGCGGTTGCGCCAGTTCGGATACTCGCGCGCCACCTCGGTCAGGATCGCGTCAACCTGCGCGTCCGAATGTTCCTCGAAGGTGGCGAGGACCTCGCCCGTGGCGGGATTGATCGACTGCATGGCCATGGCGTCGTCCCCTTTTTCTCTTATTGTCGCCCAAATGCCGCGGTCGCGCGCCCGGCTCGGTTCGCGATCGGGGCATCAGATCACGCCCGCGGCTGCCCCCTTCTGAAGATAGTGCTCCCAGATTTTGCTGACCCGGTAGTCGTTCTTGCCGAACGAGACCTCCAGCTCCGCGGCTTCCGGATCCGAGATGGGGGAGAGGGCGCCGAGCCCGGTGGCGAGGGCAAGGCTCCGGGCGTTCTCCTCCAGCTCCAGGCAATCCATGAACAGCTCCGGCACGCTGTGGGCGGCCAGGACGGTGCCATGTGCGCGAAGCAGGCACGCTCGGTGCTGACCCAGGGTCCGGGCCACCGCCCGCCCTTGCTCGTCGGTGCGGATGTGGGTCGTATCGGCGTGGATCGGCGTGCCCATGAACCGGTACGCGAAATTGCGGACGGCAACCATCGGTCGGTCGACAACCGTGAAAAGCGTCGACATGGCGGGATGGCCGTGGCACACGGCGGCGACGTCCGGGCGCGAGCGGTACACCCAACGGTGGAGCGCAGTCTCAGAGGGAGCGGGCCCCTCGCCTTCCAAGAGGTTGCCATCGAGATCAACCACGAGCAGATCGACGGGCTTCAGCACCGCGCGGCTCGTGTCACGGGGCTGGATCAACATGCGATCGGTCCCCGGGATCCGCGCGCTGACGTGGCCACTGTAGTCCATGATCTCTTGCATCACCAGCATTCGGGTGCATGCCGTGATCTGTTCGCGAAGCGCGTCGATGCTTGGCTCGGGCACGTCAATCCTCCGATCGTCCTGCTGGAATGGAACGGCTGGGTACGTCGAGGTCCCGGGGCGCATTTCACGAGGTGACGGTGAATAGCCCGTCGCCCCTTCGGGAGTCATGGTAGCGGAGGCGCGCGGGAGTACCCAAGCCAGGCCGGGACGCGTGCGTGTCATGATCGGTTGAAGATGCGCGCCAGGAGGTTCAGGAGGACCGTCAAGACGAGACTGAGCAGGATGGACGTGGCCAGCGGAATGGCGATGGTGACCCCATCGCGCTGAAAGAGGATGTCGCCCGGCAGCCGTCCGAGAAACGGGATGCGCGGCGCCAGGACGATGGCGACGCCGATGAGGACGAGCAGCCCGCCAGCGATGATTAGAACGCGACCGAGATCCAGCAAGCCGGGATTTTCCACCACCACTCCCCACACTCCCGCATCTTCCATACCGGTATAGTGGAAAAAAGGGCGCGCGAGGAATCGGTCCGAGGAATCGAATGGTATGAACGAGCGATTTCGCGAATTTGCCCAGTTCATGGCGGAAGCGACGGGCTCGCCCGGCGCGTTCATTTTCGCGGTTGCGGTCGTCGTCGCATGGGCGGTGACGGGTCCCGTCTTTGCCTTCTCCGACACCTGGCAGCTGGTCATCAACACCGGGACCACGATCGTCACGTTTTTGATGGTGTTCATGATCCAGAACTCGCAGAACCGCGACACGCGGGCGATGCAGCTCAAGCTCGACGAACTATTGCGCGCGGTGACCGGTGCCCGAACCAACCTGGTCAACCTGGAGGAGCTGACCGACGAGGATCTGAAGCGCCTCCAGGAGCAGTTCGAGGCGATTCGGGCGCGAGCTACGCCGAACGAGCCGGGGGACGGCGGATCGGTGGCGGCGGAGGAGCCGCGGCGGAAGGCTTCGTGAGCGTAGAACCGACACCGAAGACTAGAGACGCTCCGTCAGAGATCTGACGTCGGCCACTGCTTCGAGGTCCAGAACCAGCTCCACGAGCCGCTGCACCCGGTCCGCTTCCATCGGGCGCGGCGCATACCGCGCACAGTCGACGAATTTGGCGACGAGCTGGGCTTCGGTCACGGGGCTCGCGCTCGCCGCCACCGGCGCCTCAACCGCGGGCCCGCGCGTCGTCCAGACACGCAGCGCCGCGTGCTCCGACGGGTCCGCGTTCACCGTGTACTCAGTCCGCGCCATGAGGCGGCGCACGCTCGGGTCGCTTAGGCCCGCGGGTGAGAAGCGCTCGAGCGTCACTGCACCGTGGACGAGCGCATTGGCGATGCCGAAGAAGATGCTGTTGGCCGCCGTCGCGCCGCTCGCCGGGGCTCGCCGCTCCTCTAGCGGCTCGCACCAGTGGCGCATCCGCTCTCCACCGGTGAATTCCACGCGCGCGACGACATCCGCGGACAAACCGTGGGTCCGACGGAGGTTCAGGGCAGCTTCGACGTATGGCGCGACGACACCGCTCGTCGGCCACGCCTTGAACTGCACACCCGCCAGGACGTAGCGATCCCCCAGTCCGTCGGCGATCCCGGCCGCGCGGCTGCTATCGCCGAGGAAGGCAGCGTAGAAGCCACCGCTGCCCTCGAGCGCCGCGCAATCGGCGCGGAGCCCCAACTGGGCCAGGAGCGCCGCCTGCATGCCGCCTTGGTTGGGAAACGCGCCGTAGACGGCTTTGGCCGGCGGATCGCCGTCAAGCACGACCTGACGCGTGCCGGCGGCCTGCATGACGGCGAGCGCGATGGCGCTGTGCATCTGGAGGGGCGACAACCGGAGGGCGCGTCCAGCGCCGGCGGCCGACCCCACGTAGCTCAGGAACTGACCCGCGAGCCAGGGCAGCTCACCGCGGATGTCCGCCCCGTGCGCCGCGACGGACATGCGCGCCGTGATTTCGCACGCGGTGGCGGATGCCGCGATCAGCTCTTTGCCCGATACACCGCCAACGTATTCCGCAGCGGCCAGCGGCGCGACGAGAGCAACGACGCCCAAGTGTCCCGGTCCCCCGGCGTCATAGTTCAGCGCGTGGACCAACCCGCCGTTCGCCAACGCGACGAGCGGCGCCGGACCCTTGCGGTCGAATCCGAGGATCGTGCTCTGGGGGCGCCCCCCGCACGCGACCGCCATGTCTACCAGCTCGCGGCACCCATCCCCCATGGTCCCCGCCGCGAGCGCCGTCCCCAACGAATCCAGGATGAGGCGCTTCACGGCAATGACAACGGCGGACGGCAGGGACTCGAACGTCACCCTCGCCGCGTACTCGGCGAGCGCGACGGTGACGCCAGGCGTCGCGGGTTGCCTCGATGCGCTCATCCACCCCTCCAAACACGGCCCAACGAATGACCGATTATCTCTTGATTTTCCCCGGGTCCATTGTGCGCAAGAAGAGAACACCCGTTGCCATCGAGCTTCGTTCGCGCGGTCCTCGCCGTTCCGCGTCCGGGCTCGAGCGCGCGGCGCCAGCGCTGCCCGGGATCTCGGGATTATACCCATACCTGGTATTGGTATATAATCTGCGCAGCAGCTCACGGCAAGGAGTCCCGATGGACATCGCGGCATTTCGCACCCCCGGGCTGGGCGACACCACCTACCTTCTGACCCATGAGGGCGTCGGCATCCTCGTCGATCCTCAGCGCGACGTCGATCGGTTCATCGACTTCGCCGACGGCGCCGGCATTCGGATCGGGCACGTCCTGGAAACCCATCTGCACAACGATTACGTTTCCGGCGGGCGCGAGGCCGCGCGTCGCAGTCGGGCCCAGCTCGTGCTGCCTGCGGCCGCGGGCGCAGCCTTTGAGCACGTGCCAGCCTTCCACCTCGAGGATCTGGAGGCCGAGGCACAGCTCACGATCCGGCCGATCCACACACCAGGGCATACGCCCGAGCACGTCAGCTATCTGGTTCTGCTCGATCGCCGGCCGGTGGCGCTCTTCTCTGGCGGAAGCCTCCTCGCCGGTTCAGCGGGCCGGACCGATCTCCTGGGGCCTGCGCGCGCCGGCCAGCTCGGCGTCCTCCAATTCGGCTCGCTCCAGCGGCTCGCGGCTCTCCCGGACGAGGTGCCGCTCTACCCGACCCATGGCGCGGGGTCCTTTTGCTCCGCCTCGTTGGCATCGAGGGGCACCTCGACCATCGGGCACGAGAAGGCGTTCAATCCGGCGCTCGCTCACCGCGACGCGGCCGAGTTCGTGCGCGCTCAGCTCGCGGGACTTCAGCCATACCCGACGTACTATGCCGCCATGGGGCCCATCAACGTCCTCGGCCCCCAGCCAATGCCCGCGCAAACCGTTCCGTCCCTCAGTGAGCGGGACGTCCGCACCCTGGCAAACCGAGTCTGGGTCGTGGACGCGCGCCCGCGCGAGCGCTTCGCCGCCGGCCACATTCCCGGATCGATCGGAATCGAACTCGACGAGCAGTTTGGCGTCTGGGCTGGCTGGATCCTGCCCTTCGGCAGCCCCATCGTGCTGGTGCTCGATCCAGGCCAGGATCTCGCCGAGGCGATGGTCCAGCTCGCGCGAATCGGCTTCGACGACGTGCGGGGCGTGGTGCAGGACCTCGACCCTCTGAATAGGACCCCGGAGTCCCTGGCAGCCTTCAAGACGGTCGATGTATCCGAGGCCGCGGATGCCCTCCGCCGGGGACTGGTGCGCCAGATCCTCGACGTGCGCTCGCCCGGCGAGTGGGACGCAGGACACCTGGGCGTCGGGTTCCACACCTATGTTCCGGACCTCGTCGACCGCGTTCCGGATGGCCTCTCCCCGGACGAGCCCGTGTGGGTCGCCTGTGCCAGCGGCTACCGGGCGACCATCGCGGCGGGGCTCCTGGAGCGCGCGGGATTCCGCCCCATTGTCGTGAGCCGCGGCGGCATCCCCGACCTCATGCGCCTGGCCTCCGGCGGCCAAGCTGCCTGAGCCGTTTGCGATTGATCGCGCGAATTTTCGTCGCTTGCACATTCCTCTGGAGGATCCTATCCAATGGCCGGTGGTCGACCTTCTTCTCTCGACAGTCCCACGCTCGCCCAGTGGCTCCGGCGTGAACGCCAGGTCGCGCTCATCGACGTCCGGACCGCTGCCGAGTTCCAATCCATTCACATCCCAGGATCGGTGAACCTGCCGCTCGATACCCTTGAGGGCCACCTGGATGAGCTGGCACGCGGGCTTCGCCAACCGGTGGTGCTGATTTGCCGTTCCGGAAATCGAGCCCATCACGCAGAACGCCTCCTGGCGGCAGCCGGAATCGGCGACGCCCAGGTGCTGGAAGGTGGAATCCTGGCCTGGGAGTCCGCCGGGGGCGCGGTGCAGCGCGGCCGCCAGCGCTGGGACCTGGAACGCCAAGTGCGCTTCGTCGCGGGCGCGATCGTCCTCGCGAGCGTGCTCGGCAGCCTCGCCTACGAGCCAGCCAAATGGATCGCGGGGGCCATCGGAGCAGGGCTAACCACCGCCGCGCTCACCAATAGCTGCCTCATGGGAATGCTCCTCAGCAAGCTGCCCTATAACCAGGGGGCGCGCTGCGACCCCGCCGCGGCGGTGTCCCAGCTGAGCGCCGGCGCCCAACCTGCCCAGGTGGGATGACCCGCCTGGACGAGCCTTGGAGTGGTGAGGAAAGGGCCAGAATGAAAACGCAGGATGAGCGGGTTCGAGATCGGCTGCGCCGGGCTGAGGGCCAGCTCCGCGGCATCATCAGGATGATCGAGGAGGGCCGGAGCTGCGAGGACGTCGTCACGCAGCTCACCGCCGTCCGCCACGCCATCGGGCGCGCCACGGAAGAGCTGATCACCGCGCACATCGACGAGTGCGTGAACACCCTTCCGCCGGACGAGATGCGCGAACGGGTTGGACGGGCGGTTCGATTGTTGGCGCGACGCGACTGACGAATCGCTCGATCGGCGGCGGGACCGTGGCATCCGACGAGTAAGCCGCCGGGGACCCGCCGCGACGTTCGGTACGTGCGACAAGTCGTGGCCAGCGCGTGACAGGATAGCCGCTATCGGGGAGAGGCCGCCCCTCGACTCATAGTCCGCCGACCGACCGTGCGCCCCGAGCCCGTCGCAGGGCGAGAGAACCGTTCACCCCGAGCCCGTCGCAGACGGGCTACCCGCTTCCTGCATCAGCGCTCGGGCAATCTCGGCCGCGCGCTCCTTATCGTCGGGCGCCAGCTCGCCGTCGAGCACCATGGCCAGCAAGCGGTCCTTGATGGGGCGAATCCAGGGGCCCGGCCCGCGGCCGAACATCTCCATCAGCTCGAGTCCGTCGAGCGGCGGGCGGATCCTCGCGACGTCTTCCTCTTCCCGTAGGCGGAGCGCGCGCTCACGGAGCTGCTCCACGCGGTCCTCGGCGGCGCGCACTCGCTCTTCGCGCCGGCTGGTCACGTCCGACCGCGAGAGGGCCAGGAGATCGTCCAGAGCATCGTCCGCCTCGCGCACGAGCCGTCGCACGGCGCCATCGGTCCACTCGCCCTCGTAGGAGTTGATTCGCCCGCTGAGCCGGACGAGCAGGCCGACGCGTTCTATTGTGGCTCGGTCGTACTTGAGCCGCTGGAGTATCCGCCTCGCAATCCGCTCGCCCACCGCCTCGTGGCCGTAGAAGTGGACCTCCTGATCCTCGACCGACATCACCCTGGGCTTTGCGATGTCGTGCAGCAGCGCGCCCCATCGGACGGCGAGAACCGACGGCGTGCGATCCAGCACCATGAGCGTGTGCTCGAAGTTGTCCTTGTGCCGCAGCCCCGGCGCCCGCACGTCGCGCAGAGCGAGCAGCTCGGGGATGATGTGCTGCATCAACCCGAGGACGCACAGCTCGCGGATGGGGCGGCTTGGGCGATCGACGAGGAGGATGCGGTTCAGCTCCTGGGCGACGCGCTCCGCGCTGATCGTACGCAGGGCGTTGGCGTTCCGAGCGATGGCCGCGCGCGTCGCGGGCTCGATCGCGAACCCGAACTGCGCGGCGAAGCGCACCGCGCGCAGGAGGCGCAGCGGATCCTCGGCAAACCGCTCGTCCGGGTCGCCGACCGCTCGGATGAGCTTCGCAGCCAGGTCCTCCTGCCCACCAAAGGGATCGATGATCCCGCCCCCGGCCGCTGGGCGAGCCATGGCGTTCACCGTGAAGTCGCGTCGCGACAGATCGGCCTCGAGACTTGTCCCATACTGGACTTCCGGTTTGCGGTTGCCCGGGGTATAGCTCTCCGAGCGAAAGGTCGTAATCTCGACCTGGTCTTCGCCAAAGATTGCACCGATGGTGCCGAACCGCTCGCCGATGGTGTAGATGGCGTCGGCGCCCGCCGCGCTCACCAGGCTCTTGATCTCGGCTGGCTCCGCTTCGGTTGTCAGGTCGAGGTCGTGGGTACTGAAGCCAAGGAGGGCATCGCGCACGCAGCCTCCAACCAAGTAGAGGCTCCTGCCGCGTTGGGCGAATGCCGCTGCCAGGGCGGCGACTGAGTCCATAGTCCGTCCCATCAGGATGGCGCCGCGCGGCGATGGCGCGGCACGCGGAGGCGACCCTCGGCCATTATAGAAAGTGCCGCGGGCGCACAGATCCCGCCCCTCCATGCGCCGATCGGTTCCTAGACGCGTGCGTGTCGCGTTAGGGCTGCCCGTCGGCGGGACGGCGCGGCGCGGGGGCCTCGGCCGGGGCGACCGGCCGCGCAGCCGCCGGTCGCGGCGCCGCTGTCGCGGCGGGCACGGGAGCGCCCGGCTGCGTCGGCGCTTGCGGCGCACCCGCGGGCTTTGCCTTGGTCAAGATCATCGTCATCGTGTTGCCCTCCATGAGTGGCATCCGCTCGACAGTGGCAACCGACTTGACGCGCGAGGCGACCTCCTCGAGGAGCTGGCGTCCGACGTTCGGATGCACCATCTCGCGCCCGCGAAACCGTAGCGTGACCTTGACCTTGTCGCCCTCTTCCACGAATCGCTCGATCTGCTTGGTCTTGAAGTCCACGTCGTGGACGCTGGTCTTGGGCCGGAGTCGGACCTCCTTCATGAGCACCGTTTTCTGGTGTTTCCGAGCCTCTCTGTCCTTCTTCTCCTGCTCGTACTTGAACCGTCCGTAATCGAGCAAGCGGCATACGGGCGGCACCGCGGTCGGGGCCACCTCGACCAGGTCGACGCCGCGCTCGCGTGCGATGCGCAACGCCTCCAAAGTCGGTACGACACCCAGCTGGCCGCCCTCTTCGTCGATCAGTCGGACTTCGCGGACGCGGATTTGCTCGTTTATCCGAAGGTCTTTACTTATGGTCCTCCTCCTGCCTCATCAGGTGTATTCGTCTGCAAAGTGCACGGGAACGCGCGACTTCTGAAATCAGTATACGCTCGACAAGCCGTATTGGCTGCCTTCTTCAACGAACCGCGCACGTGCCTGCGATACGGTGAGGGTGCCCAGGTTTTCGCCGCTTCGCAAGCGGACCGCCACGGAGTCGGCCGCAACCTCTCGGTCTCCGACCACCAACATGTACGGGATCTTCTGGAGCTGCGCCTGACGAATCTTGTGGTTTAAGTTCTCCCGCCGCGCATCGAGCGTGACACGAAAGCCGCTATCTCTCAGCCGTTTCACCACCGACGCGGCAAATTCCGCGTGCCGGTCCGCGATGGGGAGCACAACGGCCTGGACCGGAGCGAGCCAGAATGGAAACGCCCCGGCGTAGTGCTCGATGAGCATCGCGATGAACCGCTCGAAGCTCCCGAAGATCGCGCGATGGAGCACGATCGGCCGGTGGCGCTGCGCGTCTTCGCCGACGTACGTCAGGTCGAAGCGCTGGGGGAGCTGATAGTCGAGCTGAATCGTGGCGCACTGCCACCGGCGCCCGATGGCGTCGGTCACGTGGAAGTCGATCTTTGGTCCGTAAAACGCCGCCTCGCCGGGCTGGACGCGGTAGGCAACGTCGTTCGCCTCGAGCGCCTCGCGCAGCTCCGCCTCGGCGGCGTCCCACGTCGCGACTTCTCCGAGGTAGCTCTCCGGATTCCGGGTCGACAGCTCGACGTCGTAGGTCAAACCAAACGCGCCATAGACCTGGCCGACCAGCCGCAGGAGTCCGCTGACCTCATCGCCAAGCTGGTCCGGACGGATGAAGAGGTGGGCGTCGTCCTGGCAGAACTGGCGCACGCGCGTGAGCCCGGAGAGAACCCCGGACGCCTCGTTCCGATGGAGCACGCCCTGGTCGTGGATTCGGAGGGGCAAGTCGCGGTACGAGCGCAGCTCGCTTGCATAGATCAGCATGTGCCCGGGGCAGTTCATGGGCTTGAGGCCCATCTCCTCGTTGTCGGTATGGACCGGGAACATGACGTCGCGGAACTTCTCCCAGTGACCGCTGGTCTCCCAGAGGGCGCGATTGTACACCAGGGGCGTGCGCACCTCCACGTAGTCCGCCGTGTCGACGAGCAAGTGCCGCATGTAATTGGAAAGGAGGGTGTAGACGGTCGCGCCTTTCGGGAGCCAGAAGGCCTCGCCCGGCGCCCATGGGTGGAACATGAACAGCTCGAGCTCGCGGCCGAGCCGGCGGTGATCGCGCTTCTCCGCCTCCTCCAGCCGCCAGAGGTACTGATCGAGGGCCGCCTGCGTTGGCCACGCTGTGCCGTAGATCCGCTGGAGCTGGGGACGCGCGGAGTCGCCGCGCCAGTACGCGCCTGCAAGGCTCAGCAGCTTGAAGGGGCCGATCTCTCCCGTGTGGCGGACGTGGGGTCCGCGACAGAGATCGACGAAGGCGCCCGTGTGGTAGAGGCTCGCGCTGTCCACGTTCGATGGATCGACGTCCGCGTCCTCACGGCTGGCGATACGTGTCGTGCCGCGCTCCTTGAGGTCGGTCAATAGCTCGACCTTGTAATCCTGGCCCATAGCGCGGAAGCGCTCGATCGCCTCGTCGATGGGCACATCTTCGCGCACGAAGGGCAGCCGCTCGGCCGCGATGGCCCGCATCTCGTCCTCGATGCGCGGGAGGTCCTCGGGGGTCAGGCGCTGGGGCACATCAACGTCGTAGTAGAACCCATGCTCGATGTTCGGGCCGATCCCGAGACGGGTGCCCGGGAATAGCCGCTCCACGGCCGCCGCCATGAGATGGGCGGCGCTATGCCGCATCGTGTCAAGGTCGGGAGAGGACCCGACCGCTTGCACCCCGCTGTCCGACCCCATAGACCCCCTCGCCAATAACAAAAAACCTCTCGCCCTGGGACGAGAGGTTGACTCATTCGCAATCCACCCAGGCTCGGTGGGCAAGAAGGGACTCGAACCCCTGGCCTCCACGATGTCAACGTGGCGCTCTAACCAGCTGAGCTACTTGCCCGTGCTGAAGATGATATCCGCCCCTCGATTCACGGTCAACGTCGCCCCAGATGCTTCTCGATGAGGAGATGCCGAGTTGGATGTGGACAGTACTGCTCCGAAGATGTCAGGGGGCTGGATCTGGCTGGGCCGCACGGCCTGGGATATGATTGCGGCACTCGCCCGAGAAACTCTCACCGTGGAGGTGCACCTTATGAGGAGCACCCACAGCCATGGCTGCTGAGCCGTCGGCGGTGGACCCCGCCGCCATCGGAGAACGTCCGCGCGTCGACATTCAGGAGAAGGTGACCGGCGCCGCCCGCTACGTCGAGGACCTGCCGAATCTGCCGGGCACGGTGTACGCGGCAGCCATCCGCAGCCCCTACTCCTACGCGCGCATCGTGTCGGTGGACTCGTCGCGCGCGGCGAAGCTCCCCGGCGTCGTCGCGATCCTCGACCCGAACTCCCTCGGTGAGTACGACGTGCACCTCGTGCCCGAGACATCTGACAACCGATTCATCACGACGGACTGCGCGCGGTTCGACGGCGACATCATCGGTATGGTCGCGGCGGAGGACCTCCGGACGGCGCGCGCGGCCGCGAGCATGGTGGATATCGAGTGGGAGATCCTCGAGCCACTGTTCTCCCAGCAGGTCGCGATTGCGCCCGACGCGCCGAACCTGCACGCGGATGCCGAAGGGAACCGCGCCCACGTGGAGACGCTGGAGTGGGGCGACGTGGAGCAGGCCCTGCGCGACTCCGATTATGTTTTCGAGGGGACCTTCACCTCGCCGACCATCTACCACCACCCCATCGAGCCGTCGATGTCGGTCCTCGTCAACTACACGGCCCAGGGGATCGAGGCGTGGTCCTCGAGCAACAACCCGTTCGACGTCGTCCGCGAGATGCACGAGCTGTTCGGCGTGAGCCCCGAGCAGGTACGGATCCACGTGCCCTACGTTGGCGGCAACTTCGGGGCGAAGCACAGCTCGCGGGAGATGCTGGCGGCCGCCGCGCTCTCCATGCGGATCGGACGACCGGTGAAGTTCCTCGCCACCGAGGAGGAGAGCTTTCGGGTCACGGCGCGGCACGCCATGGACTACACGGCGCGAGTCGGCGTGAAGCGCGACGGGACGCTGCTCGGCCTGGACGTCGAGCTGGCGGTCGACGCCGGCGCGTACCTCACGGGCACGCGCATCGCCACGTCGAACGCCGTCAACTCCGCTTTCGGAGGCTATCGCCTGCCCAACTTCCGCGTCCGGGCCTGCGCCGCCTATACCAATAAGGTGCCCGCGGCCATGTTCCGCAACACGGGGAAGAACCAGACTTCGTTCGGCATCGACTGCGCGATGGACAGCGTGGCGCGTCACCTGGGGATCGCGCCGATCGAGCTGCGGGCCAAGAACCTTTTGACCCGAGGCGAGACGATCCCGGCCGCCACGTGGATCCGCGACGGCAAGGAAGCGGCGACGCGGATCCCGAAGATGGACACCGACTACGTGGAGCTGATGGAGCAGGCCGTGCGGGCGATCGGATGGGACGGGCGCACAGCCGGACCGATCCCCGTCGGCACGGACGGGCGGCGCGTGCGCGGGCGCGGGATGGCCGTCTCCGTCCGGCGTGGCGCGTCCATCGGGTCCGCCACGGCGGGCGCAACCCTCGAGCGCGACGGGAGTGTCACCATCTCGCACAACGCGCCCGACGTGGGGGAGGGCGCCCATACCATGATCAGCATCGTCGCCGCGCGCAGCCTCGGGATCTCTCAGGATGACGTGCATGTAGGGGAGCCCGACACGGGGAACCAGCTCATGTTCTCCGGCACCAGCTCGCAGCGGACGACGGTCCAGATGGGCAACGCCGTGCGCAACGCATGCGAGGCGCTGAAGCGGGAGCTGTGCGAGGCGGCGGCGCGCTCCTACGGCGGGGCGGCAGATGAATGGCGCGTCGAGGACGGCGCGCTGCGAAGGGACGGGCAGACCGTGCAGCTCCGCGAGATCGCCGAGCGCCTGCCCGCCGGCGGCGCCATCACCAGCCGAGGCGAGTACGTGCACGGGACGCCGGTCCTGAGCGTGACCTTCGGCGACCATGATCACTGGTCACCGGGCGTCGCCGCCGTGGAGCTGGAGGTGGACAAGGAAACCGGCGAGGTGAAGGTCATCCAGTACGCGGCGGTCGCCGACGCCGGGAAGATCCTGCACTACCACTCGGCCCGGGGGCAGATCGAGGGCGGAGCGGTGATGGGGTTCGGCGCAACGCTCTTCGAGGAGGTCTGCTACCAGGAAGGACAGCTCCTGAACGCGGATGCCTTCCAGTATCGGCTGCCGCACATGGCGGACATCCCGGAGCAATTTCGGACGATCATCGTCGAGCACGGCGATGGGCCGGGGCCCTTCGGCTCCAAGGGGATCGCCCAGACCTCGATCCCGTGCGTGGCCCCTGCGGTCGCCAACGCGATCTTCGACGCGACGGGCGTGCGTCTCACCGCGCTGCCCTTTACGCCGGAGAAGATCCTGGCCGGCCTGGGCGCGCTCGCGGACATCGAGTAGCCCACTCGCCTCCTCCGCTCGTCCTTCGACAAGCTGAGGACGAGCGGGAGCAGGGCACGCGCATAGACACGCGCCGACCAATTGGCAAAAATCCCGGCATGAGACGCTGGCTCGCGATCCCCATGTTCGCCACCGCGTACGTTGTCGCGGCGTGCGTGGCGTCAACCGATCGGGACGCCGCCATCGCCCGAGCGCGCCAGGTGTATGCCGAAGAGCGGGCGCGGGGAACCGACTTCGCCAGCGGCCCGTGCATCGCCGAGGACCTCGCCCCCGACTGGGTGGCGGACGTGGCGCACCAACCCAGGCAGCCCGTCGACGACCAGGCGGAGAACCAGTGCAAGGCCTTTCGCGAGGGCCGCGCCCACCACTTCGTCGAGCTGGACCCCGCGGGGAACCTGATCCGGGCGCAATAGCCCGAGCGGCCCACCGCAATCCTCGCGGAGCCGAGAGGATCTGTGCACGTCCGCGCGCCATAGTCCTTTGCCGGACAGCAGCCCGAGGACTACACTGCGCGCATGAAGTTCGCGCACTTCTCCCACGTCTGGAACAAGCCGGGCATGACCGCCGCGCAGCGCTATGAGCAGCTCTGGAATGAGCTCGCGCTGTGCGACGAGCACGGCTTCGACTACGCCTTTGCCGTCGAGCATCACTTCCGTCCGTATGAGGCGTTGATGCCCACGCCTGCCGTCTATTGCGCCGCGGCTGCCGCCCACACGAAGCGCCTCCGAATCGGGCCCATGGGCTACATCGTCCCCCTGTACGATCCGTTGCGGATCGTCGAGGAAGCCGCGGTGCTCGACAACGTGTTGGGCGGTCGGCTAGACCTCGGCCTCGTCTCAGGCATCGCACCCGACTATTTCCAGCCGTACAAGGCGGACTTCGAAAACCGACGTGCCATCACCAACGAAGCGCTCGCGATCGTGAAGACGGCCTTCGCCACTGAAGGGCCCTTCAGCTTCAAAGGTCAATTCCACCAATACGAGAACCTGCGGCTGTCAGTGAAGCCGATTCAGAAACCCCATCCGCCGATCTGGATCGAGTCGCGCGATCCGAAGACCCTGGAGTTCCTCGCCCAGGAAGGAATCCACACCGGTTACGTGTTCTTCATGCCGCGGGACGAGGCCGCGCCGCGCTATCGCGATTACGTGGACCTCTGGCGCAAGGCCGGCCATCCTGACAGGCCGAAGGTCAGCTATTGGGCCCTGGTATACGTCGATGAAACGGATGAGCTCGCCGTGGAGCATGCCAAGCCCCACTTCGAGCACGCCTTTACGAAGGTGTTCGGCGTCCGCGAAGTGGATGGCGTGCTGCGGCCGCAGCTTGCGGAAAACGCTGAGCGGCGCGGCGAGCACGCGTCAGCCGAGATCGCGCGCCACGTTACCGACGTCGAATACCTCATCGACCGAAACCTCGCGTTCGTCGGCTCACCCGAGACGGTTTCGCGAAGCATTCAACAAGCCGCGCGCGAGGGGATGATCAATACGCTGCTCTGCGAGATGAACTTTGGCGCCATGACCGACGAGGAGATCAGGCGTTCGATCACACTGTTCGGCACGCGAGTCATTCCGACATTACGGTCGTTCGAGCCATTTTGAGATCCGACCAGGCATGGCGGCTGCGCCATGGAGAAGGCCCCGCCCGACTAGACGTCGCGACGGGGGATCAATCCCCGCCCGACCGTATTGTGCGGGCCTGGCCCCACCGACCCACTAGGCCAGGCTCGAGAGACCGGGGAGGCCGTCCACACTGACGTTGTGGCTCGCCTGATAGCTTGCGATCCCGTCCGGCCCCTTGTGATCGAGCCATGCCTGCATCTGGGTCCGTTCCCCCGAGTAGCTCATCAGCGGCACCGCATAGCCACACGAATCGGAGAGCCGGTCCAGCTCGACCACGATGACCGAACGGACTCCGTCGTGTTCGGGAAAACGTTTTCGCCAATCCGGAAATTCTGGGTCCGCCTGCTCGATGACCCGGCCGCGGCCCTGCAAACGCACGATCCGGGGCGGCCCCTCGAACGCGCAAAACATGAATGTGATGCGACCATTATCGCGAAGATGGGCAATGGTTTCGACACCACTTCCGGTGAGATCGAGATAGGCGACCGTCTTCGGACCGACAATGCGGAACGTGTCGTGACCTTTGGGTGACACGTTGACGTGCCCGTCAAGGCTGCTGGCGGCGGTCGCTACAAAGAAGAGATGCTGGGCCTGGAGGAACCGCTTCATCTTGTCGTCGATTTCTGCGATCACGCTTGCCACAAGCTACCTCCTTGGCGCGATTGGTGTGGTTCATAACTCGCGAGATCGTAAGGGAGAAACCCATGGAATTGCACTGGTCGCTAATCCCGCACCACTGCCTGCGCGCCCGGGATTTGGAGTTGGAGCATTCCGGTCCCAACGGCAAGCGGGAGAACGAGCCTAATGCCGATCCCGACCGTTGCAAATCCAAGCGACCACCGAGGGTGCCCTCCTCGCATCAGCTTCCCCAACGCCGTACGACCGACTTCGCCCCGACGTGGGGATACGTGCTCCGCCCGTCGAGCGTACGCATGTGCGCCCGGGACGTCAACTCACGCTCAGCATGGGATCCGATTGACAGCCAGAGGCGGTGGCGCCGGCGGCGCCACATTGAATCTCTGCGCCGGAGCATCGTAGGATGAGCGGCGGATCGACGCTCCAAACACCCCGCGGGATCGCAGCTGCGCACCGAATTGCTGGAGCGCTGGGGAGAGACATGTCGGCGAAGCAAGCGTACATCACGGGGATCACGCAAGCGTTTTCAGAGACGCCCTACGCCCAATGGCTGCGCCGGGAGGGGGTCCCGATCCATGAGGGGTTCACGGTGGACGACGTCCGCGAGCTGGAAATGGCGCCGTGGCCTCGCGTCGGCGGGAACGCCGTCTTCATCACCCTGTACGCGCACATGGAAGCGAACCTGGGCCTCTACCTGGTCGAGATCCCGCCCCGGCGAAGCCTGGAGCCGGAACGATGGTGCTGTCAAAAGGTCGTGCTGGTCGAGCAGGGGATCGGCTCTACTGAAGTCTGGCAGGAGGGAGAATCGCGAAAGCAGGTCTTCGAGTGGGGCAAGGGAAGCGTGTTCGCCATTCCGCTCAACGCGTGGCACCGGATGCACAACCTGGGCGCCGAGCCGGCGAAGTTCATGGTGATGAATAGCGCTCCCCTCGTCATGAAGGGCTTCAACAGCGCGGACTTCGTCTTCAATTGTCCCGTGACGTTTCCTGAGCTGTACTCCGGAGACGACGACCAGTACTTCGTCGAGTCGAACAAGAAGTACCGCTTTGGCCGCGAGGGATCGCACAGCAATTGGTGGGAGACGAACTTTATCCACGATGCCTGGACCGCCTCGCTCCGCACCTCCAACAAGGCGTATGGCAATCTCTCCCACAGCTTCCGAATGGTCAACAAGACCATTGGCGGCACGATCCACGAATGGCCCGCCGGCCGCTACCACCAGGCCCACTACCACGGGCCCGGCGCCCTGCTCCACACGCTCCGCTCGGAGGGATTCGTGATGCTCTGGCCCTTCGAGCTGGGCATGCGCCCGTTCGAATCGGGGCATGGCGACGAGGTGGTGATCGAGCCGTTCGGGGAGGGAGGACTGTACAGCCCCCCGGGCCAGTGGTTCCACGCGCACTTCAACACCGGCGCCGGCCCCATGCGCCAGATCGCGTTCTATGGTGGAACCGCCTTCGGCGATCTCGCACCGAAACGCACGGGGCGGGGCGGCGAAGAGTTCAATCCGACCCACGAGAGCGTCACCGAGGGCGGGCGCCTGATCCGCTACTGGCAGGAAGACCCGGAGGTTCGGCGGCGGTTCAAGGCGATGCTAGATGAGAAGGAGATCCCGTTCGACATGCCCGACTCGCTCTTCGCGCCGCCGGAAGCGGAGCGGCCGGGGTTCTGACCTTCACCGCTTCCCGGCCATCACATCGAAGGTCCGTGGCGAAGGGCAAGTCGCGCGCAGATCAACCTCTAACGCCTGCTCCACGATCATGGTGAGGCAATGGTCTCCCTCGCCGCAACTCTCGAGATCAAAGGTCACCGTCCAGACCGTGCGCCCCGCCGGCCGTCGTGGCTCCCTCCACGGCGCCCAACCGCGCGGCTCCTGCAATATGCCGATGGCGAGCCGTTGAGGTCCGGAAGGCGCCGTTCGCCCAGCGGCCGACGGCTCCTTCGCCATGGGCTGCATCGCGGGTCCCGAGCAGGCCCCCACGACCGGGACCAGCGCGGCCAACAGCGCGGAGATGAGCTGGTGAGGTAGGCAGCTGTGTCGTTTGACCGAACGAAGACTTGGTGTTACGTTCGCCGTGCTCTCGGGAATCGACGACAGGAGGTTCCAATCATGGCATCCCGCGCCCGTTCCGCGACCGCCTTCGTGACCGCCGCGTTGGTGGTGGCGGCGATCTTCATCCCACGGCTGGGCTCGGCATCCCAGGCGCCGACCGGGACGGTCACGATGGAGTGGTTTGGCTGGTCGCACTATCGGTTCACGTCGCCCACGGGAAAAGTCGTGCTTACGAACCCGTGGGTGCTCAATCCCGACTCACCGATCCAGCTTTCCGATGTGACGCAAGCGGACATCATTCTTCCAGCCGACGGACACGGCGACGACATGGGGAACGCTCTTGAGATTGCAGAGCAGACGGGTGGAACGATCGTAAGCCCGTCATTTGAGATGGGCACGTGGTTTCTTGACAAAGGGCTCCCGCGCTCCCAGTTGATCCAGGCGGCCGGTCCCGGCGATCGTGCGATCATCGATGGCATCACGGTTCGCATAGTCAACTCCGTCCATGGAAGCGGGCTGGGGACGGCGGCGAGCGAACGCGTACCCTACGGGGGCCCGGCGGCCGGATTCGTGATCACGTTCGAGAACGGCTGGACTGCCTACTTCGCCGGTAGTTCGGCGGCCCACCAAGACCAGGCGCTGGTAGCCCAGATGTACCACCCGGATTTGGCGATCCTCGCACTCAACGGCGGTCATGAGCCCATGGATTTCGCGATGCAGGTCAAGCTGTTGATGACCGACAATCCGAATCTTTCCGCCGTCTTCCCGCACCATCAGCGGGTCGAGCCGAGCGCCGGACAAACCACCATTGCCGAGGCGCAGAGCGCGGTCGACGCCATGGGGCTCGGGCAGACTATTACAACGCCGGAGCTCGGACGCGTCTACAGCTTCAGCAAGTAGGTCGTCGCTGTTTCCGCGCTCTCTGCTTGCCTCGGCGATGGGGTTCCACAAATTGGTGGAGCCCACAGACCGCTGTTCGTTGCTGTCGGTTGTTGCCCGCTGGGCCTCTCTCCAGGCTTGCTCAGCCGGGCGGTCAGGGGCCCGGTCACCGGATGTCGCAGGTGTGAGCGTTCCAGGTAGCGTTATCGGCCGGAGTGAAGCCGGTTAGCCGCTTGGCGACCATGAAGCTCTTCACGTCGTAGAACAGTCCCATCATGATCAGCTGATCGGAGATCTGGTGGACGATGTCCCCCAGGGCCTGCATTCGGTCATCCCACGGAATCGTCGTCATGTAGCGATCCACCATGGTGTCGAACTCTGCGCTCATATAGCGACTTCGGTTGCTTCCGGTGAACCGGTTCGCCGGCAGCGGTGTCTCCGAGCTGTGGAGCCGCCAGACATTGTCCGCGCCGTTCGGGAAGCGGATCATCTCGAAGCTCGGCATCTGCGTTCGGTATTCGAGATCCGCCAGTCGCTGAACCGGTAGCACCACGGGATCGATATCGAGGCCCAATCGCTTCCAGTAGTCCACGAGCGGGAAGAACGCCCTGGTATGAATGGCCGGCCAGGCGGTGCTATGGACTTCCAGGCTCAGACGTTGCCCATCGGCCCCGCGCCACCCGCCATCGGGGAGTTTCTGATAGCCGATCTCATTCAAGAGCTGCGCTGCATTGATAAATTGCGGGAACACGACGATCCACGACGAATAATTGATGGCGAGCCCGCCGTCTGGCCACTGGTCCTTCACTCCCAGGGCCTGTTCCAGGGCGAGACTCGAACCGAGGGGGAGATCTACGGAGCCTGCCAGCAGCGCGGCGGTAAGCGTATCGGCGTCGTTGAAGAACTGCACGTCGATCTCGTCGATCTTGGGCCATCCCAGCACGTAGTGCTCACTTCGCCCGTCCGCTCCTTGGCCCGGATGGCGTAGACCACCGGGCGGGTAATGCCGAAGGCCCGAGCGGTGGCCGCTACGTTGCCGCCGGTGCTCGCGAGATAGTTGAGCACCGCCAGGCGGGCGGCGACCGGGTCGATGCG
>DASRDP010000096.1 GCA_035652535.1 Chloroflexota bacterium | reverse complement strand
AAGCGCATCGTCGAAGACGCGCTGGATCTCTTTGGTGATCGGGCCCGGCCGGCCGCCGCCGATCGGATGATCGTCGAGCTCGCGCACGGGAACGAGCTCCGCCGCGGTGCCCGTCAGGAAAACCTCGTCGGCCATGTAAAGCTCGGCTCGCGCGAGGTCGCGCTCGATCAGTTCATAGCCCAGGTCCCGGGCAATCTGGATGATCGAGCGGCGTGAGATCCCGTCCAGGATCCCCGCAGTTTGGGGCGGAGTGATGATCGTCCCGTTTCGCACCGCGTAGATGTTCTCGCCGCTGCCCTCGCACACAAAGCCGTGGGAGTCGAGCAAGATCGCCTCGTCGTAACCGGCCTTGGAGGCTTCGATCTTCGCCAGCACGGAGTTCAGATACTGGCCGCAGGCCTTGGCATGCGGGATCAGCGCCTCGTGAGGGATCCTGCGCCAGCTCGACACCTTGGCCCGGATACCGTTCGCCTTGCCCTCCTCCCCGAGGTACGAGCCCCACGGCCACACCGCGATCGTCACATCGACGGGAGAGTCGAGCGGGTAAAGGCCCATCTGGCCGTAGCCGCGGTAGACGATCGGGCGGATGTAGCACTCGCGCAAGGAGTTGGCCGCGATCAGCTCATGGGTCGCTGCGCGCAGCTCGTCCAGGCTGTAGGGGACGGGCATGTAGTAGAGCTCTGCCGAGGTCAGCAAGCGCTCGA
This sequence comes from Chloroflexota bacterium, assembly GCA_035652535.1. Lineage (NCBI taxonomy): Bacteria > Bacillati > Chloroflexota > Chloroflexota bacterium. The sequence goes on along the minus strand of DASRDP010000096.1, from coordinate 1,306 downwards.
GGTGCTCGCGGTGGCGGAAGATCGCCGGTCCCGATTGAGTCTCGTAAGCACGCTCCCCCTCGAAGACACCGGTGCCGTAGTGAAGTCCGTGGGTGAGGACATGGATCTTGGCGTCCTCCCAAGCGATCAACTCCCCGTTGTGCCAGATGAGATCCGCTTGCTCCACGAGTACTCCTTAGTTGCAGCTATAGGTATTTAAGGACGGCGCCGGTGGCTTGCGCTGTGGTGGCGTCGCCTCCGAGGTCGGGCGTGCGGAGCCCTTCCGCCAGCGCCTTATCGACGGCCGATTCTATCGCCAGCGCTTCGGCCTCAAGATCGAGTCCGCGACGCAGCATGAGCGCGACCGAGAGGATCATGGCCAGCGGGTTTGCGGCGCCGGTACCCGCGATGTCGGGCGCCGATCCGTGGACTGGCTCGAACAGTCCAGGGCGCGATTCGCCCAGTGACGCGCTTGGCAAAAGCCCGATCGAGCCTGTCAGCATGGCGGCCTCGTCGGAGAGGATGTCGCCGAACATGTTGTCTGTGAGGATCACATCGAAATGCCGCGGCGCGGCCAACAAACGCATCGCCGCCGTGTCCACAAGCACGTGCTCAAGCTCGATGTTGGGGAATTCCTTGCCGTGCACCTCATGAACCACTTCTCTCCACAGCCTTGAGGTCTCGAGCACGTTTGCCTTATCGACGCTGGTCACGCGCGAGCGGGCGGTGCGGAATCCCACTCTCGCGATCCGTTCGATCTCGTCCGTGGTGTAGACGCAATCGTCCGACGCGCGTGCGTCGGTACGCGTTTTCTCACCGAAGTAGATCCCGCCGGTGAGCTCGCGAACGACCATCAGGTCCGTACGCTCGATCACCGCGCGCTTGAGCGGGCTTGCGTCATAGAGCGCCGGCACCGGCCGAACCGGGCGCAGGTTCGCGAACAGATCGAGTCCCTGGCGCACGCCGAGCAGGCCCTGTTCTGGTCGTGGCGTGTTCGGGTCGGTGGTATCCCACTTCGGTCCGCCCACGGCGCCAAGCAGCACGGCGTCGGCGCTGCGGCAGGCCGAGAGGGTCTCTTCGGTGAGCGCGGTCCCGGTCGCGTCGATCGCGGCGCCGCCGAAAGCGTGTTCCTCAAATTCGAATTGACCCGGAGCAACGGCGTGCAGCACTTCGAGCCCCGATCGCATTATCTCGGGGCCGATGCCGTCGCCCGGAAGAACGACCACCTTTGCGGTCATCGGCGACTCGCGACCATGTTGAGGCGGACGTAGTCAATGACCACAGGCGACCCCAGCCGATCCAGGACCCGATCCCGGAAAGCCGGCCG
>DASRDP010000095.1 GCA_035652535.1 Chloroflexota bacterium | reverse complement strand
GCGGCGTCCTCTGGTTTACCGGGCAGAACGGTGTTTTCGGGCGTCTCGACCCGGCCGAAGGGGTTGTTCGCACGTGGGATGCGCCGCGCGGGCGGGGTCCATACGGAATCTGCACGGCGCCCGATGGCACCGTGTATTTCGCATCCCTGGCGGGAAGCTACATCGGCCGCATCGACGGCGACGACGGATCCGTAACGGTCCTCGCGCCGCCAACTCCAGGTCAGGGCGCCCGCCGCCTCTGGCCGGATTCGGCCGGTCGTCTGTGGATCAGCGAGTACAACGCCGGCCAGCTCGGTCGATACGACCCCGCCGCGGGAGCGTGGACCGAATGGCGGCTACCTGGGGATAACCCACGTCCATACGCCGTCTACGTGGACGAGCGGGACCGGGTGTGGCTGAGCGACACGGCTGCCGACACCCTTGTGCGGTTCGATCCCGAGACAGAGGAGTTCGCCACCATTCCAATCTCGCGTCCATCGAACGTGGCGCAGCTCGCAGGCGCTCCGGGCGTCATCTGGGGCGCGGAGCGCGGACGGGACCACCTCGTCTCGGTGCATTACGACTGATTCGAACCAGCCAAAGCGCGCTCGCGCGCGGATTGTAATCTGGTCGAGGCGCGAGCGCCCACCACGCGCGGTCTGGCCGCGATCCGGGCGGTACAATTATGCGGTTGTTTTCGAAACCGAGGGTATTCGATGCAAATTTTGCGCGCACCCCGCTTCAGCGGCTTCTGTGGTGGGGTGAAGCGGGCGTGGTCCATCGCCGCGCGAACCCGTTCCAATGCCGACGGGGCCGTCTACGTGTCCGGCGAGCTGATCAACAACGACCCGGCGATGCGCGAGCTGGCCGCAAGGGGCGTGAACATCCTGCGCGTCGGCGAGGGCGAGGCTCCGGAAGGAGCGGGCACGCTCATCATGCGCGCCCACGGGGAGGGCCCGCACACCTTCGAGCGGGCAGCGGCGCTCGGCCTGCACGTCGTCGACGCAACCTGCGGCATCGTGCGCGTCGTCCAGGAGAAGGCGAAGCGCTGGGAAGATGAGGGCTACCAGGTCATCCTCTACGGTCACCGGGACCATCCAGAGGCGAAGGCCACGGTCGCCTACACCCAGCACGGCCGCATCATCGAATCCGTCGAGGAGGCGCAGGCGCTCCCGCACTTCGCGCGCATCGCCAGCCTGGCCCAGACAACGGCGCTCCTCTCGGAATACCAGCGGGTTTGCGAGGTGTTGCGGACCAAGGCGGACGTCTTCGAGGACCAGGGCCAGGTGTGCGCCTGGACGCGAATGGCCCAGGAGGAGGCCGTCGATCTCGCGCAGCGATGCACGGTGATGGTCGTCGTCGGAGGACGCAAGAGCGCAAACACCCATCGGCTCGTGGAAGTGTGCGCCGAGCACGTTCCGAGCTACTTGGTCGAGACGGTGGAGGACCTGGACCCAGCGTGGTTCGAACACGATTCCGTTGTCGGCGTTACCGCCGGCGCATCGACGCGGGAGCAGGACGTCCAGGATGTGATGGCGCGCATCGAGGCCATCGGAGAGGGGCTGGCATGATCGAACGGCGGCCAACCAAGCAGGTCATGATCGGGAACGTCCCCGTCGGCGGTGGAGCGCCCATTGCCGTCCAGTCCATGTGCAGCACCGACACGCGCGACGTCGACGCCACCATGGCGCAGGTCAATGCGTTGGAGCGCGCGGGGTGCGAGATCCTTCGGATCGCGGTCCCAACCAAGGAGGCGGGCGAAGGGTTCGGCGAGATTCGACGCCAGACGACTCTCCCCCTCGTAGCCGACATCCACTTCGATTACCGCATGGCGCTCCTCGCCATCGAGAAGGGCGCGGACAAGATCCGCATCAATCCGGGGAACATCATCAACGCGGACGGCATGCGCGCGGTCCGCATCGCGGTCGACGCCGCCAAAGAGCGCGGAATCCCCATTCGCGTTGGCGTGAACGCCGGGTCCATCGAGCAGAAGCTGCTGGACAAGTACGGCTACCCCACACCCGAGGCAGCGTGCGAGTCAGCCGAGAGCCACGTGCACCTGCTCGAAGACATGGGATTCGACGACATCGTCGTCTCCGTCAAGTTCAGCGACGTGCCGCGAATGGTGGCCGCGTACCGCCTCCTCAGCGATCGGATCCGCTATCCGCTCCATCTCGGCGTGACGGAGGCGGGCGCATCGATGCCGGCGTACGTCAAATCGGCCCTGGGTATCGGGTCGCTGCTGGCGGAAGGCATCGGCGACACGCTGCGCGTCTCCCTGACGACCGCGGACAAGACCGACGAGGTCGCGGCCGGTTTCGAGATCCTGAAGGCGCTGGAGATTCGCAGCAAGGGGCCGCTGCTCACGTCGTGCCCCTCGTGCGGGCGCGCGCAAGTCGACCTCCCGGCCCTCGGGCTTCAGGTCTCCGAGGCGCTCAAGCACGTCGACAAGCCCGTCAAAGTCGCGGTGATGGGATGCGCCGTCAACGGCCCCGGCGAGGCGGCCGATGCCGACATCGCCGTGGTGGGCGGTCGCGGCGTCGGCATGATCTACATCAAGGGCAAGCCGGCCCGGCGCGTCCCCGAAGACGAGGTGATCGCCGCGCTGATGGAAGAGATCGCCGAGTGGGAGCCGAGCGAGGACGCGCCGCGCCACCTCGGTCACGCGAGGACCGCCTAGAGGGACGGACGGAGACCATCAACCGGAGCCCGCAGGCGCAGAGTCGGGCAACAGTTGACCGTTATTGGTTCTTCGCTTCGCTCACCGGCTTGCCGTTGCTGATTCACCCGCGCTCTCTGCGTGGGGCGACGCGGCATCCTCGTCCCTCCGGTTGCAGGACCACTGACGGTGTACCATTGCCTCGGCGCACCGAGCGCCCGGGAGATGCACTGTGGCCAGCCCGTCGAAGCTTGCCGTCGCCTGCGCGACGAAGGACATGCGCACCTGGATCGCCGAGCTGGACGCGGCGGGCGAGCTGATCCGCATCGACAAGCCCGTCGATCCCCTGACGCAGATGGGCGCCCTGCTGTACCAATCCCGGGAAAAGGCCCTGCTCTTCGAGAATCTCCCCCATGGATGGCGCTCGCTCGGACAGGCGCCGGCCAACGTGCGGCAGGCCGCCATCGCTTTCGGCGCCCGGGAGGATACCGTCGTGCCGCTCGTGGCCGAGCGCATGGGTGCGCGCATCGCGCCCGCGATGGTGGCCTCCGGCCCGGTGAAGGACGTGATCTGCCACGCGGGCCAGTTCGACCTGACGGAGCTGCCCGTGCACGTCGCCGGCCAGCGGGACGCCGGGCCCGTCATCGGCTCGGGCCTCGTCGTCACCAAGGACCCCGATACAGGCCAGCGCAACGTGAGCTTTCACCGCCTGCAGATCAAAGGTCCCAACAAGTCGGGAATCCTCCTCTACCCCCGCCATTCCTGGCGCAACTATCTGAAGTACGAGGCGCGCAACGAGCCGATGCCCGTCGCGGTGTTCATCGGCCACTACCCGCTGTACTACGCGGCAGCGTCCACAACCGCGAGCTACGGCGTGGACGAGTTCGAGATCGCCGGCGGCTACCTGGGCGCACCGGTCCCTCTCGTGAAGTGCGAGACCGTGGACCTGGAGGTGCCCGCGGACGCGGAGATCGTGCTCGAGGGCCACATCCCGCCGCACGCGCGGGAGGATGAAGGGCCCTTCTCCGAGTTCCAGGACTACTACGTGACGGGATCCGGCCGAAACCCCATTGTCGAGTACCAGTGCATGACGCGTCGCCATGACGCGATTTTCAAGAACCTGCAGAACGGCTCAGAGATGGAGGGCTGCGTCTTCCA
>DASRDP010000094.1 GCA_035652535.1 Chloroflexota bacterium | reverse complement strand
CGCGCGCGCGCCCGGTACGGCGGTGGAGGTCCTCGTGCCCGATTTCGGGGGCAACTGGGACGCCCTGGGCCTCGTCATGGACGCGCACCCCGACGTCCTCAATCACAATGTCGAGACGGTGCCCCGGCTGTACGGCCGGGCTCGACCCCGAGCGGTCTACGCACGGTCGTTGGAGCTGCTCCGCCGCGCCAAGACGCTCGATCCCGCCGCCATCACAAAGTCTGGCATCATGGTTGGCCTCGGCGAGACAGAGACTGAGCTGGAATCGACCTTCGCCGATCTGGCGTCCGCGCAGGTCGATATACTGACAATTGGGCAATATCTGCGCCCCTCCGTCTGGCATCTGCCGGTAGCCGCGTACTACCCACCGGACGCGTTCGATCGATTCCGCGAGACGGCGAAAGGTCTCGGATTTCGGCACGTCGAAGCTGGTCCGCTGGTGCGAAGCTCGTACCATGCGCACGAGCAAACCGCTGCCGCCGGGGGGGAACGCTGACCCTCCGCTCGCCGTGAGTCGCTGTCACCCGTTCGCTGGCGGCCTGTCGTCGGCCCGGGGCGCAGGAGGCTGCGGATGCGACTGCTGGACCTCTTGCAGTCGCGTCAAGAGGTCCGCCACCTCGCGATGGTCCTGGTCCTTGGTGAGGAACTGCTCGGCCGCCGTCCGGATGCTCTCCGGGTCCGAGCGCACCTTGATCTGCGCCACGGCCTCCACGTTCACGGCAACGCCCTGGTTCGTATAGAGGTCCTGCTGCGGCGATCCATCGAACGACATCAGCTCGAGCGAAAGCTCCCGCGCGGTTTGCACCATCGGCCAGATCACGCGACCGCCGCCCTGCACGATGTGCGTCCCTCCGAACCCATAGATCACGAGGGCCTGGTTCGGACCGACCTTGCGGAATATGCTCGCCAGCATGGCGAGGATGAGAATGATGGCGACGACCAGTAAGGCTGCGATGACGGCGGTGGCTGTCATTGGCACCCTCTCCTTCTAGGGCGCCCGGGCGTGTCCCAGGCGTTCGGTCAGCATCTCCTCGAACTTCTGCACGAAGGCGATCCCATGCTCCTCCCGCACGACGACGACTTCTGCCCCTCGTTCGATCGCGTCACCCGAGATGCTTCGCGCCCCAATCGCGTGGCGCGTGCCCCCCAAACTGAAGACGAGCTCGCCCGTTCCGCCCGGTCTGATAGCCACAGTGAGCCGCCCGATCGTTCCCTCGAGATCGAAGTCGTCAGCGCTGAGATAGGGTGTCTGGCCAGGAATCAGGACGCGGACCAGGACGACGAAGACGATTCCAGCGCCGACGAGACCCGTGAGGCCGGCCAGGACCGCGGCAGCCCACCCCTCGAATGCGAACGTAGAGGAGAGAACGTACCCGGCGCCGCCGAACCACGTGAGGAACGCGAGGATCGTCGCCATGTTGAGAGGCGATACGCCGCCGGCGTCCAGGTGGAAATGCCCGTGCCCGAAATCCAGATGGCCGGCGCCTCCGGGCGCGGCCTCCACCCCGCCATCCCCCGCGTGGAAGCCCGGTAGGTGCCCGATGCCCAGCGCAAAGGATGCGAAGGTGAGACCCATTGAAACCATGAAAATGATGAGGAAAACGTTCGATGGGTCCAACACGGCGTCATCATATAGACTCATATGTAGTGAGTCAACGCAGAATCGGACGCTCCGGTGCGCGAAAATGTGGGAGAGTCGCCACCGAGCGTCCCACTTGCATTGTGTGCGGGGATTCACTAAAAAGACGCGATCCATCGAATGCCAGCCAATCTCTTGCGCCGACGCCGGTTCAAGAACCTCCCGCGGCGACAACTGAGGCGAGAAAGGATGACAGGCTCCCATGGCGAAGATCCGTCTGACCCAGGAAGGGTTGGCCCGGCTCAACGCAGAGCTCGAAAATCTCACCCACGTCCGCCGGCAGGAGGTGGCCGAACGAATCAGGCAGGCCCGGGAGGAGTCGCACGGCGACTCCGGGGATAGCACGGCCTACGAAGACGCAAAGACCGAGCTGGCGCTGCTCGAACAGCGGATCGCTGAGCTCGAACGCACGCTGGCGGAGGTAGAAGTCGTCGCCGAACACGGCGAGGCGCACTCCGAGGTGGGGCTCGGCGCCCACGTCATCATCCGGGACGCGGAAGGCGAGCAGGAAGAGTACATCATCGTCGACCACTTCGAGGCAGACCCGCGGCAAGGGCGCATCTCCCAGACTTCGCCGGTCGGTCAGGCGCTCTTGGGCCACCGCGCGGGCGACCAGGTCCGCGTCGAAACGCCGGCCGGGGAGCGCGCGCTCACGATCGTGGAAGTACGCTGACGCGACGCGAGATCCGCTCATCCTGAGCCGTACTCATGGGCTTATCGCGTCGAAGGTCCAGCGCCGCCCGCCCGTGGTTCGCCAAGCTCACCACGAACGGGCTTGCTCTCGCCGCTCGCCCTGAGCCCTTCGGCTTCGCTCAGGGCAGGCCTTTCAGGGCCCCCACCCCAGCCCTCCCCCGCTGCGGCAGGGGAGGGAGCCCACTTGTTCCCTCTCCCCCGCTGCGGCAGGGGAGGGAGCCCACTTGTTCCCTCTCCCCCGCGGGGGAGAGGGTGAGGGTGAGGGGGCGGAATCTCCCCGGGAACACCGGTCGCCTAGAGGCGCGGCCGAAGCTTGGCTGACACCGAAAGCAAAACGAAGGTTCCCGTCAGTCGCCGTAATCCGCCCGCAGATTCTTCGCCCGCGGCTACAGAATGACGAGTTCCGTCCGCCGCCCTAGGAAGAGTCGCCGTTGCCCTCTTCCTTCTCCGTCGCTTGCTGCCGCAGGTACTCCTCGAGCTGGCGCACGATGTCCTCACCGCGCGGCAGGTCGACGGGGCCCTCGGCCTGTCGCTGGGGAGGCGCTTCCTCCTCGGTTGGCTCCTCGCGCGCCTCGAGCTGGCTGACGTACTGCTGGACCTCAGGATTATTGGACAGAGCCTCGTTCACCTGCCGCTCGAAGCGGCGACCGGCGCGCTCCAGCTCAGACAGCTCCAGCCCGAGCCCGTAAATGGTGTTCAAGCGCGACAGGATCGAGTGGGCCACCTTCGGGTTGGGAGACGCCGAGATGTAATGCGGAACGTTCCCCCAAATGCTCCCGACCGGGATGCCCGACTTGGTGAATACGTCGGACAGGACGCCGACGATCCCCGTTGGGCCCTCGTATCGGCTTCGCCGAAGCGCCAGCTCGGGGAACCGTGCGGTCAGATCGGGATCGGATGAGAATGCCGTCAGCCTCGGCGGGCGCGTGTGGGGCACGTCTGCGATCAGTCCGCCGAGGGAAAGCATGCTGGTGACGCCCGCCTCGTGTGCGACGTGGAGCACCTCCTCGCAGAACGTGCGCCACTTCAGGTTCGGCTCGATCCCCAACAACAGCACAAAGTCGCGATCCAGGAGCGGGTCGACGTGGTAGTAGAAGGTGTTCTCCGGCCACGTGATGGTGCGGGAAAAGTCTTCTTCGATGTGCACGTGCGGCCGAACGCGCGCGAAGTTGTAGAACTCCTCCGGGTCGATGTCAGCGAACTTTTTCGCCTTCCATCGCGTCGACAGGAACTTCACGGACGTCGTCGCGACCTCGGACGCGTCGTTCCACCCAGCGAAGGCCAGGATCAGAACGGGACGTCGAAGCTTCGGTTCCTCGATGTAGCGGACGTGTGACATGCCTTCATTGTGCTCCCGGTTCCCCCTCATTCGCAATCGGGAGAAGAATCTAGGCCAGGCCCAATTCCAGAGCCTCCGGCCCTTCGTCGATGCGCACGAGACCATCGCGAGCAAGGTTACGGCTGACGGTCTCCCATCCCGCCGGTGGTTCCGCGACGCCTGCCGCCGCCAGACGCGAGGCGATGTGCGGGAGCGGCGCGACGGCTCCCGCCGGAAGGGCGCGCAGCTCGTCGAGCAGCCGGCCCCGATAGTACCGCATGGAGCTGGCGAACGGTGGCTGTTTGCCGGGCGACCGCGGGCCCGAGGCGACGCGCCCAGCGCTCGAACACCATCGGCGAATCGGGCAGATGAGGCAGCGCGGCCGCCGGCTGAGGCAGACGGTCGCGCCGAGGTCCATGAGAGCCTGGTTCCAGTCGCTCGCGCGCCCCTCGGGAACGAGATCGCGGGCCATTTCGGCCAGGTCGCGGGGGCGCGCCGCGACCGTCGGCGAGAAGCACGCGCGAGTGATGACGCGCCGGACGTTCGTGTCCAGCGCGGGCACATCTTGCCCGTACACGATACTGAGAATCGCCCCGGCCGTATACCGGCCGATGCCCGGAAGCCGCGTGAGCGAGCCATAGTCCGCCGGGAGACAGCCCCCGTACCGCTCGACGACGACGCGCGCGAGCTCGTGCAGGTGAACGGCGCGGCGGTTGTACCCGAGCCCTGCCCAGGCGCGCACGACGTCCGAACGCTCGGCGCGCCCGAGGGCCTCGAAGGTGGGAAAGCGCTCCACGAAGGATTCGAACGCGGAGCGCACCCGGTCCACCTGCGTCTGCTGCAGCATGATCTCCGACACGAGGGTCCGGTAGGGGCTCGGTGTTCGACGCCAGGGCAGGTCGCGTCGATTGCTGGCGTACCAGTCCAGCACAGCCCTTTGGAGGTCGGGGGTGGCTGCCGCGCGGGAGCGGCCTAGGTCGCCGGAATCTTCCATGGAAGTAGCATGATTCTACCACCCGCTTCCGTTACGGACTGAGCGATTCATTGCAATCGTGTTACGGCCGTGAACGGTAACGTCGTCTAGAATTAAGCGTTGGATAAGACAGGGGGTGACTTCGTCCAGCTGCCTCGCCGTCAGCTGACCCCCAAGGATACAGTCGTTGTTTTGCGAAGTGGGCTGCCCAAGCACTGGAGGAAAATCGTGAATCGTCAACGATGGACGTCTCTCACGCGAGTAATTCCCGTGGCGATCGTGGCCGCGATGGTCGCCACGTTTCCCGTATCAACCGCCGCGCTGGCGCAGGAGGCGCCGACGGTGGCGCTCGTGCCGAGCGACACCTACGGAACGCTGCTGACGGACCCGTCCGGGTGGACGCTGTACACCTGGGATGGCGACGCGGAGGGCGCGAGCAACTGCTACGGCGACTGCGCGGCCGTATGGCCGCCGTACACCATTGACGGCGACCTCGTCCCACCCGACGGGCTGCCGGGAAGCCTCGGGGTGATTGAGCGGGACGATGGGTCGTGGCAAGTCACCCTCGACAATTGGCCTCTCTATTACTTCTCCGGGGACCAGAACCCGGGCGACACGAACGGCGACGGATCGCTCGGTTTCGGCGCCCAGTGGTATGCCACGGCGTTCGCCGCGCCGGCCGAAGCCGCGCCCGCGCCGCCACCGGCCCCGCAGCAGCCGTACGGCTACACTCCACCGCCCGCGCCACCCCCGCCCGCGGCGCGCCCTACTCCGCCGCCCGGGCTCGCGGCGCAACCGGCGAACATTCCGCCCCAGGCGCCGTCGGCTCGGCCAGCTGTGCCGGTCACGATCGCGAACTTCCAGTTCCGGCCGCCGACGCTCAACATCTCGGTCGGCGACACCGTGACCTGGACCAACAACGACTCGACGACGCACACGGCCACGGCTGACAACAGCGCGTGGGATTCCGGTCGGCTCGCGCCGGGCCAGAGCTACTCCATGATCTTCAACAATCCTGGTAGCTTCACGTACCACTGCTCGATCCACCCTAACATGCGCGGCTCGATCGTGGTCAGCGCGGGAGCCCCGAGCGGCCAGTACAACCCGAACACCTACAGTCCAAACCCCTACGGCGAGGGCCCCTTCTACAACTCGCCGGGCGAGTACGGACCGAACGTGCCGCCGCCGCCATACGACCAGTACGGCGCTCCGATTCCACCCCAGTACCCGCCATACGGGGGCCAGCCGCCCTATGCCCCGCCGCCACCCGGCGCGGGGAACTATCTGGCCACCCTCACCGTGGTGGCGCCGCCGGGCGGCAACATCTCGCTCACGTGGATCGCGACGCCGGGCGCGCAGTCCTACCGCATCTATCAAACCACGATCTCGCAGCCGCTCAACTTCAGCGTCGTGCAGACCGTCCCGCAGACGACGGGCACGCTGGCGACGAATGCGACGGTCGCGAATCTCACGCCCGGTCAGACCTATCTCTTCCAGGTCCGGGCGGTCGATCCCAACGGACTCGAGACGGTCGCCCCAGCCGCGGCGATGAACCTGCCTGGCTTCGGATCGGCGATCCTCGCGCCGCCGTCTGGCGTCACGGCGACGAATCCAACCGGAACCAGCCTCACCGTCACCTGGGCGGCCACGCCGGGCGCCGCGTCCTACCGGGTCGCCGTGTCGACCAATCCCAACGGCCCCTTCACCACAGCCGCGGGCGGCACGGTGACAGGCACGACGGCGACGATCACGGGGCTCACGCCCAACACGACCTACTACATTCAGGTCATCGCGATGGACAACGCGGGCAATCAGAGCACGCCGTCGATCACCGCGACCGCGTCCAGCGGCCCAACGGTGGCCGCGCCGACGAACGTCAGCGTGACCGCCGTGACGTCGACAACGGCCACCCTCACGTGGACCGCGGCGCCCAACGCCGCCACGTATCGCGTGACCATCTCCCTCGCACTGTCCGGCCCGTACAGCACGGCGACGGTGACCAACTCCAGCTCCACCGGGGCGACGGTGACCGGGCTCTCGCCGAGCACGCCGTACTTCTTCCAGGTCTACGCGGTCGACAACGCCGGGAACCAGAGCCTGCCCTCGAATACGGCCAACGCCATCACGACCTCCCAGTAGCGCCAAGAGCGGGCTGGAACGGAGGGGGCGGTCCGACGAGTCGGACCGCCCCCTTGCCGGTACACTGAAAGGAAGCAGCTCCTTCTGACAACAGCAGAAGACGACGGCTTCTTCACGCGCGAAAGGACGGGGATGGACAAATGGCCGCGCAACGGAAGGGGAAACCGGCCCCCACTCTTACCGCACACATGCAGGTGCTGGGCGCCGACGCTCGTGAGATCGGGGAGGTCCTGGAAATCTTTCCGGACATAGGAGACATCGAGACCTTCGGCGCCATAGGAATCCCGCCCCAGCAGGAGGGGCACGAGCCAGAGCGCTATGGGTACAGCGAGGCGATGCCCGGCCGCGGAGCCGACTACTTCACGGTTCGGCAGAGGGACGGGGCGGTCCTCTACATTCCGGTCACGGCGGTGGCCCGGGTTCAGGACGGGCGGGCGATTCTCGCCGTCGACGCGGAGAGCATCCCCGACCTCAACTGGCAGGTGCGCCCCGACGCGCTCGCGGCGCTGGAGCACGAGTACCCGGTCGACGAGGGGGGCGAACCGCAGGTCGCCTGAGCGACCGCCCCTCACCCTCTCCCCCGCGCGCGGGGGAGAGGGAAAGAGCCGGCTCCCTCCCCTGCCGCAGCCGGGAGGAGGAACAAGTCGGCTCCCTCCCCGGCCGCAGTCGGGAGGAGGAAAGAGTCGGCTCCCTCCCCTGCCGCAGCGGGGGAGGGTTGGGGTGGGGGTCCTTCGACGGGCCTGTCCTGAGCAACGCCGAAGGGCATTCAACGGCCTTGCGGACTCACCCGCCCGCGCACGATCGGGGTTGGGGCTATAGGGCGAGCGCCTGCTCCAGCGCCCGCCGCGTGAAGACCTCGGTCATCCGGCGTTTGTAGTTGGCGCTGCCGCGATGGTCGGAGGTTGGATCGGTGAGCCCCGGCACCGTCGCCGCGGCTGCCCGCAGCAGCTCGGGCGTCGGCGTTTGGCCGCGCAGCACGTCCTCGGCGGGCTTGGCCCGAATAGGGGTCGGGCCCGCCGCGTTCAGCGCGATGCGCGCGTCGTTGCAGCGGCCGTCCACCATGTCGAGGGCGACCGCCACAGCCACCGTTGGGTAGTCGTCCGCTGTGCGCGGCAGGAATTTGATGTACGCCGTCTTCGGCGGACGCTCGGGTCGGGGCACGATGACCTCGGTGATCAGCTCGCCCGGCTGCAGGACCGTCTCATAGTAGCCTTGGAAGAGGTCTTCGGCGGCAACTTCGCGCTGCCCCTTGCGGGAGGTGATCGCCACGCGCGCGTTGAGGGCGATCAGCGCGGCGGGCGGGTCCTGGTTCGGGTCGGCATGGGCAAGCCCGCCGCCGACGGTGGCGACGTTCCGAATGCGTACCGTGGCCACACGGCTGTACGCATTCGTGAGGAGTGGCCAGCTCGCGCGCGCGACGGCGCTCGTCTCCACGCTCCTGTGGGGCACGCCCGCCCCGATGTGGAGGGCGCCGTTCGCCGCGTCGAGCCGTCGCAGATCCGAGATTCCCCGGAGCGCGATCACGTGCTCGGGTCGGACGAGGCGCTGCTCCATGAGCAGGATCAGGGCCGTGCCGCCGGAGATCGGGCGAGCGTCCTCCCCGTATCGCTCCAGCAGGTCGAACGCTTCGTCGAGGGTCGATGGCGCGTGCAACTGGAAGGGGATCATCGTTTCACACCTCGCCCGCGGCGGTCTTTTCGATGGATTCGATGATCTTGTAGTAGCCCGTGCAGCGGCACAGGTTGCCCATCATCCAGTCCTTGATCTCGTCCTCGGTTGGGTGGGGATTCTCCTGGAGGAGCGCGTGGGCGGCCATGATCTGGCCCGGCGTGCAGATGCCGCACTGGAAGCCGCCGTATTTCAGGAAGCCCTTTTGAATGGGCGCCAGCTCCCCATCCTGTGCGAGGCCCTCGATGGTGCTGATCTCGGCGCCATCGGCCAGGGCCGTGAGCATGAGGCACGAGCTGACCATCTTTCCGTCAACCAGCACCGTGCAGGCGCCACAGACCCCGACGCCGCAACCCAGCTTGGTGCCCGTGAGGCCGAACTCGTAGCGAATAGTGTCGATCAGGAGCCGGTGGTCCGGCACGTCCACCTCTCTGGGCTCGCCGTTCACTCGGACGCGTACGTGCGCCGTCATCGCATCCTCCTCCGGGGCCAGCGCGGCCCCGTCGCTCGCGTGGCTGGAGGCAATGGTAGCCCAGCGCCCGGACGGGATCAAGGCGAGGCTGTGGCGGGGAGCTCCCCTCTCCTCCGCGCGTGGGGGAGGGGGTGAGCGGGACATCCCTCTCGTACAATGTGGCGCGCCCATGAGAACGACCGGAGATCCATGACCGGTGACCTCCCCAACCACCGACGAATCCGCGATGCGCCTGCCCCTCGACGGCGTGCGGGTCGTGGCCCTCGAGCAGGCGGTGGCCGCGCCGCTCTGCAGCCGCCACCTGGCCGACCTCGGCGCGGACGTCGTGAAGATCGAGCATCCGAACGGGGGCGACCTGGCGCGCCACTACGACCACGTCGTGAACGGCCTCGCCGCGCATTGGGTGTGGCTCAACCGTGGCAAGCGGAGCGTCGCCCTCGACGTGAAGCAGCCGGCCGACCACGCCGTGCTCGAGGCGCTCCTCGCGCGCGCGGACGTCTTCCTCCACAACTTCGGGCCGGGCGCCGTCGATCGCCTCGGCTTCGACTGGCCAACGATCCACGCGCGCTGGCCGCGGCTCATCTCCTGCGCCATCTCCGGCTACGGCATGGACGGGCCGTACCGGAATCGAAAGGCCTTCGACCTGCTGCTCCAGGGCGAGAGCGCCATCATCTCCGTGACCGGCACGCCCGAGGCGCCGGCCAAGGTGGGGATCTCCATCGGCGACATCGGCGCCGCCATGTACGGGCTCTCGTCCATCCTCGCGGCCCTGATCGAGCGCGAGCGCACGGGCGAGGGCCGGCTGATCGACATCTCCATGCTCGACTGCTTGAGCGAATGGATCATGCCGCCGCTGCTGTATCAGATGAAGGGGCTCGAGACGCCCCGCGCCGGCATGCGGCACGCCATGATCGTGCCCTACGGCCCGTATCGCACGGGCGACGGCGAGAGCGTGAGCCTGGCCGTGCAGACCGAGGCCCAGTGGGCGCGGCTGTGCACCGACGTCCTGCACCGGCCGGAATGGATCGAGGATCCGCGATTCCGCAGCACCCCCCTCCGCGTGCAGAACCGCGCGATCCTGGAGCCGCTGATCGAGGAGGCGCTGGCGCCGTACACACGAGCCACGGCGCAGGAAGCGCTCGAGGCGGCCGACATCCCCTACGGCGCACTCAACGACGTGGCGGACCTCCTGGCGCATCCGCAGCACGCCGCGCGCGAGCGCTGGTTCGAGGTGGGGAGCGAGGCGGGCCCGGTACCGGCCCTGGCGCACCCGTTCAATGTCGTCGGTATGCCGCGCCGAGCCGCTCGAATCCCGGCGCTCGGGGAGCACACGGATGAGGTGAAGCGCGAGCTGGGGCTGGCATAGGGGCGGAGGCTCCACACGCGCGCACTCGCCGCACGCAATGCATGCGTGTTCTGTGGCCGGGTCACGGACCATAGCATGTTACCGGTTATAACGGCCCGCACGTGGATCCCGATCACTGACCCATTGTGCGGCTTCCCTGAAGGTAAGACTTCCCCGCAAGACGGTACCACGCGTAGTATTATTGGGGCTGAACCGAGAGGAGGGGTGGTGGCGACTCGCGACAAGCGACGAGAAGCTGTCCGTCGCAACCCGAAGAATCAGCGTGACCTTATAGCTGCAACTGCAAGTCCCCAAGCAGTTGACGCCTCTGAGCAGTCCCTAATCACCGGGGAGGGATGGTGAAACTATAGCTGCAACTGTTAGTCCCAAAGCAGTTGACGCCTACATGAAGCTCCCGTATCGCATGGAAGTGTACCGGGACGGGGATTATTGGGCCGCCGAGTTCCCCCAGCTTCCGGGCCTCGCCGCGCGCGCCGAGCGGTGGGAGGACCTTGAGCGCGAGATCGAAGACGCAAAGCGCGCATGGTTCGAAACGATGATCGAGTTGGGCCGCGAGATCCCCATGCCCCGGACCGCAGAAGCCTATAGCGGCAAGCTCCAGCTCCGCCTGCCCAGGAGCCTGCACGCCCAGGCCGCCCGAGCGTCTGAGCGTGACGGGGTGAGCCTTAACACGTTCATCGTGACCACGATCGCGAAGGAGCTGGGCCAAAAACGGGGATGGACGTGACGAGCTGGCCACGAATGCAGGCGCCCTTCGGCCCGGAACCCGGCCACCTATGGATCGTGCTCGATGCGGACAGGCTCAAAGCCGTTCTCGCCAGCGATCTGAGCCCGAACAAGCGGCTGGAACAGATCGAGAGTCTGCTGGCCGGCAAAGCAGAAACTTCGGAGTAGCCACGAGGAGCGTTCACACGGGCGCCGCAGTCGATTGACGCCCGACCCGGACCCTGCATACACTGGCGGCGTCGAGCGACGCGGCTCAGGAGGCGATCACCATGGGCGATCACCGCATCTTCGTGGGGACCGAGGCGGGAGTGTTGGTCTACGCCGACGAGGACGAGACATGGCGCCTCGACCGCACGACCCTCGAGGGCAAGCGCGCCGCCGCCATCCTGCCCGAGCCTCGGACCCACGCGATCTACGCTGCCGTCCCCGGCGACGGCGTTTACGTCGCGGCCGATGGCGGCCGAGAATGGGACCGCTGCTTCGCGGGAGACGTGCGCAGCCTGGCGATCGATCCCCATGATCCCGCCGTCGTCTACGCCGGGACCGAGCCCATTGGCCTTTTTCGCTCGACCGACGTCGGCGACCACTGGAGCGAGGTAGAGGCCCTCCAGAACCTACCGCCCAGGGTTCGCGAGAAGTGGTGGTTCCCGGTGTACCCTCACGAGGGGCACGTACTCAGCATCGCCGTGGACCACCAGGACTCGCGCATCGTGTACCTCGGCCTCGAGCACGGGGGTATCGTGCGAACCGACGACGGCGGCCGAACGTGGGAAGACATCTCCGACGGCATCGAGTATCTCGACATCCACATGGTGGAGAGCGACCCGAGCCGGCCGAACGTCGTCTACGCCGCGACTGCGCGCGCCTTCTACCGAAGCGAAGACTTCGGCCGCCGCTGGGTCCTCTCCGAGGCCGGCCTGGATCGCGACTATATGCACGATTTCGTCCTGCGTCCAGGCGAGCGCTCGACCCTGTTCATGACTACCGCCAACGGCACGCCGCCGGCCTGGCTCCGGCCCACCAAGGCAGAAGCGGCCCTTTTCCGCTCTGCGGATGGCGGGCTGAGCTGGCGGCAGCTCGGCGGCGGCCTCCCATCGAGCATGGAGCGCATGGTGTGGGCCGTCGCCGGCGACCCGACCGACGACCGGGCGCTCGTCATCGGACTGGGCGACTACACCCCCAACATGCCGCCCGGGTCGGCGCCCGGCGGCGAGGTGTGGCGCAGCCCCGACTCGGGCGACACGTGGACGCGCGTGTGCGAGACGCCGTCACCCATTCGCTCGATCTGCATCGCGTCCTGACAGTGGCAGGCTCGTCAGCTCCCGGCGCGCCATGGGCGCCCCCGCGGGACGATGCCCTCACCTGGTTCAAGCCGGGCGGCTCCCTTCCGAGCGCGCCGACGCCGCTGGAATTCACCTTCGCCGTGGAGGCCTTCGCCTTCGGCGTGTCGCGGGCCCTGGAGAGCCTCTATTTCCCGCTGTACGAGGTTCGCGCGCGCCTGCTCGACGGCGAGCTGTACCTCGCGTCCGTCCCCTCGGCGATGGCCGAGCGCGATCTCCCCGCCCAGCTCTCGCGCATGCGCGACTCCGCCCTGCGCTTCACACGCAGCGTGCGCGGCTCGTGGGAGCGTCTCATCAAGCGGGAGGTCGCGGAGTACAACGACCGCCTGGCGCAGTTCGCGCCGGCCGACGCCGGCGATCGGGAGGTGGCGGCGGCGATCCTCCCGCTTCGCCGAACTCGCGCGAACCAGTGGTTCGCGGCCACGCGCGCCGTCTTCGCTCCGACGGTCATGCTCCAGGCGGGCCTGGGTCCCGGCGACGCGGGCGAGG
Organism: Chloroflexota bacterium; assembly: GCA_035652535.1. Taxonomy (NCBI): domain Bacteria; kingdom Bacillati; phylum Chloroflexota; species Chloroflexota bacterium. The sequence continues at coordinate 4,161 of DASRDP010000094.1, read as the reverse complement.
CCCGAGCGGTCTGCATCGAGGCGCGCGCGCTGATCCACGATCGGGGAACGCCCCTCGTACGCGCGGCCCTGGAACGGGTCGGTGCGCGGCTCGCCCGCGCAGGCTGCATCGACCGGCCGGAAGACGTCGACTTGCTGGAGTACCCGGAGGTGATGAGCGCGTTGGAGACCGGCGCCGACGCGCGGCCGATCGTGAATCAGCGGAAGGCCGCCGCCAGCCACGCGGGCGCGCCGGGCCCGGACGACCTTGGACCCGACCTGCCCCCCGATGCGCCCCGGATGTATCTGCTCCGCGACGTGCTCGCCCTCGCCCTGTAGTTCGGATCGTCTGACAATTCGCTTCATCGAGGGAGGAACCCCAATGGTCGATCTCTTGCCCACAACCGTCGTCGGGAGCTATCCGCAACCGGACTGGCTCATCGACCGCGAGAAGCTTCGCGGTCGGCTCCCGCCGCGGATTCGCGCCCGCGAGCTGTGGCGAGTCGACGCGAAGTACCTCGAGCAGGCCCAGGACGACGCGACCATCCTGGCCATCGACGCCATGGAGCGCGCCGGCGTCGACATCATCAGCGACGGGGAGATTCGGCGGGAGAGCTACTCGAACCACTTCGCGACGGCCCTCGACGGCGTCGACATCGAGCGCCCGGGCACGGCGATCGACCGCACCGGCCATCCGAATCCCGTCCCGCGCGTGGTCGGCCCGATCCGGCGCAAGCGGCCCGTCGAGGTGCGCGACGTGCAGTTCCTCCGCGCCCACACCGACCGCCGCGTCAAGATCACGGTGCCCGGCCCCTTCACCATGTCTCAGCAGGCCCAGAACGACTACTACCCCGACGACCGCGCGACCGCGCTCGCCTATGCCGACGCGCTGAACGAGGAGATCCGTGAACTCTTCGCCGCCGGAGCTGACGTGGTCCAGATCGACGAGCCTTACCTCCAGGCCAAGTCCGAGCAGGCTCGAGCGTATGGCGTCGAGGCGATCAACCGGGCCATTCGGGGCATCGACGGCACGACTGCGCTCCACCTCTGCTTCGGATACGCGGCGATCGTTCCCGTCCGAGGAACGGCATACGCGTTCCTCACGGAGCTGCGCGACGCGCACGTGAAGCAGATCTCCATCGAGGCGGCGCAGGCCAACCTCGACCTCTCAGTCCTTAAGGGGCTACCCAACAAGACGATCATCCTCGGCGTTCTGGACCTGGGAGACCCCAACGTCGAAACGCCGGAGATCGTCGCGGGCCGCATCCGTCGGGGAATCGAGGTCGTGGCCCCTGACCGCCTCGTCATCGCGCCCGACTGCGGCATGAAGTACCTGCCGCGAGAAACCGCCTTCGGAAAGCTCCGCGCGATGGTGGCGGGCGCCGAGATCGTCCGACGCGAAATCAGCGGTTGACTTCCCCCTCCCCTGCCGCCGTTGGTGGCAGGGGTGAGAGCCCTCACCCAGGCACGTTGGGAGAGGCACCACTTCGGATCGCCCGGAGCACTGTCTCCGGTGACAGATGCGAGTCGCGGATGCGCGCCCCCAGGTGCAGGATCGCGTCCTCCACGGCCGCGGCGATGCACGCCATCGGTGGGATCGAGCCGCCCTCGCCCATTCCCTTCGCACCAAGGGGGCTGAAGGGCGTCGGGCATTCGACGTGCGCCAGGTCCAGCTCCGGAATGTCGGTGAACCGGGGCAGCAGGTAGTCCATGAAGGTCCCCGTAAGCAGCTGGCCCGACTCGTCGTAGGCGAAGCGCTCCGTGAGGGCCCATCCCAGGCCGTTCACCACGCCGCCCATCGTCTGGCCCTGCACGATCATGGGGTTTAACAAGCGTCCGCAGTCTTCGACCGACACGTACTTGAGCACCTTCACCGCGCCCGTCTCCGTGTCCACTTCCACGATCGCGCCGTGGCAGAGCACGGTGAACGTGGCGGCGCCCCGGCGCTCGGCCCGGGCGCCGGGGTTCACGTTCGGCCAGCTCCACAGGAAGGTCGCCTGCAGGTCGACGTCCATGCTCCCCATCGACTCCGGCGCGCGGTTTGCCTGTGTGGCAAGGTCCCGCAGGCTCAGGCGCTGGTCGGGTCCGTCTGGCCCCACGATCCAGCCGTCGCGAAACTCCAGCCGCTCTGGATCGGCGTCGAGGACGTTGGCGGCGAGCGTCTTGAGCTCGCGGGAGAGCTTCAGCGCGGCGCCGTGCACCGCGGGCGCGCCCGTCGAGGAGAACTTCGAGGCATAGGTCCCGGAGACCGGCGTATATGCCATCGTCCGCGAGTCGAGCTGGACCGTCACGTGGACGCTGCTCGGCTCCACGTCGAACCGGTCGGCGACGATCTGGGCGGCGGTCGTCTCGTGGCCCTGGCCCTGGGCGAGGGTGGGGACCTGGACACCCAGCCGCCCGTCGGGGCCAAGACGGACCGTCGCCGTGTCGATCGGCGTCGGGCCGCCCAGCTCCACAGCCATCGCCACACCCACGCCCAGGAGCCGACCGCGCGCCCGCTCCGACGCCTGATCCATGCGCATGCGCTCGTAGTCGAGCAGCTCCCGCGCCTTGCGCAGGAGCGCAGACGGGTCGCCGCTGTCGTAGACGGCGCCCGATGGCGTGCGGTACGGGTAGGCGCTCGCGGGGATGCAGTTCTTCAGCCGCAGGTCCAGCGGGTCGAGGCGCAGCTCCTGCGCGAGGCGATCGATGATCCGCTCGATGGCGAAGACGGGCTGGACGCGCATGTAGCCGCGGTTCGAGGCGACTGGGCACTTGTTCGTCAGCACGCATTTCGCCTCGACCCGCACGTTCTCGATGCCGTAGCAGCTAATGACGCCGTTTCCCAGCAGCAGGTTCAATCCGGCCGGCTCGTTGAGGCACACGTACGCGCCCTGATCGTCGATGAAGCGCATCTTGATTCCCAGAATCGTCCCATCGCGCTTCGCGGCGATCTCCATGTCGTTGATCCGGCCGTGACCGTGGTGGCTTGCGCGCAGATGCTCGAGCCGGTCCTCGATCCACTTCACCGGGCGGCCGACCTTGCGCGAGAGTATGGCGAGGAGCACCGCCCGCTGGTGGACCCACGCCTTGACGCCGAAGCTGCCGCCCACGTCCGGAATGATGAGGCGGATGTCGGCGTAATCGAGGCGCAGCGCCTGGCCGGTCGCTGTGTACCGGCCGAGGTTCCCGATGTTCGCCCAAACCGTAACCTGATCGCTGGACGGGTCCGCGCTGACGATCGCCGCCAGCCCCTCCAGCGGCGTGGAGCTGTGCCGGTGCACCACGAATCGGTCGCGCGCCACGATGTCGGCTTCGGCGAAGGCTCGCTCGACGTCGCCCGCCTCCCATACGCGGTCGAGAGCGGCGTTGCCCCCCGGCGCCTCGGGGTGGAGGAGTGGTTGGTCGGGGTCCGTCGCATGCTCGGGATCCGAGACGACAGGCAGGACCTCGTACTCGACGTCGATCGCATCGAGCGCGTCCTCGGCGACGTATCGGTCCTCCGCCGCGACGATGGCGACGATCTCGCCGGCGAAGCGCGCGCGGTCGGTCGCGATGTAGCGCCACGACCCACCGCTGGGGTAGTTTGACCCCTTCTCCGGCTCCGTCACCGCGGCGACGTCCTCGCCGGTGATCACGCCGTGCACGCCGGGCATCTCGAGGGCGCGGCGATAGTCGATCCTCACGATGCGCGCGTGGGCGTACGGGCTGCGCAACATGGCCGCGTGCAGCATGCCGGGAACCGAGATGTCATCCACATACTGCCCGGTCCCGGTCAGGAACCGCCCGTCTTCCAGGCGAGGGATGGAACGGCCGAGCCACGAGCGGCGCGCCTCGGCCGGTCCCATGGAATGTTCGGTCACGAGTCCTCCGAAGGTTCCGGGCTTGCGCACGCTGAAACCCAGCCGCGGATCGATGAGATGCGCCACACAACGGGCTGAGCATAGCTGTTTCGCGATGCGGACGCCAAGCTCCGAGCGGATCCTCCCGAGCGGAGCGGGGGATCCGTGCCCTGATCTTCGGATCCTTACAGGACATGCAGGACGAAGGATTCGGTCATGACGGTGATGCGCCAACAGATGGTATCCACTCCAAGGGCCAAGGCGGACGCTGACGTCGTCGAGTAAGAACGGGATAGGGAAGCGGATGGCCTCGTCGATGTTCGGCAGTTCGGCTTTGAGGGCGGCATACGGGGTGCGATAGT